>CAZXMP010000057.1:0-12567 GCA_964641575.1 uncultured Chitinophaga sp.
TTACCTCAGACGGGAGCTATATGCTGGTAGCTATTTACATTGGCTTTTATGAACTTCCAGTTGTCAAATTTTTTATCTGGCAACTTAGTTTCCTCTCCGGTTAAGAGGCTATCAACAATAACTACAAAATAGTCCTTGTTCTCTACAAGCTTTCTGGCCAGGCTACCGCCTACATTACCGGCTCCACCCGTAATTAATATTTTTAAAGCTGACATATTTGTCGGAGTTTATATTAAAAGTTTACTGGAAATATATTATGATTCTTTCTCGAATTTTTTTAGGCCGTCTCGTATGCCGGCAAAAACAAATACACCGGCAAGTAACCGGTAGAGAGGAAATAATAGCCCGTCAAAGGGCAAGATCTTTTCAAAGGTAGTGGTCATTTTAAGTAAAAAATTTCGACTCCATTTTTGGGCAATAATACTTTTGAAGAATTTCTTCGTCCGGGTCTTCAAACTATCAGCCTTGTCGATGCTTCTGTTTTGATAGTAAAGTTGCTGCAAGCTTGGGTGCTCCACCGAATAAGGCACTTTAATCGACACTTCGGCGATACCGATACCATATTTATATTCCTGCTTGCATTTATCATTGATGGTTGCCGGCTGCAGGTGCCAGCCCCGGATAGAAGAATTAAAATAGATATTCCTTTTTTGCTCGCTTAATCTCGCCATCAGCTCAAATTCCTCTGCCACGGGAGTACGTAATGAACTTTTATAAAACTCCCCATCCGGAAACATAGTTTTTTCTACAGAAATATTACCGCTCGCAATTGCTGTTGTTTTTACAAAGCCATTATTATCATCATTCACCGATGCAAGCTTTTCCAGAAAACGATAGGCCGGAGTTGTCGTTGCCGGAACTTCGTAGGGACAATACCCATATATAATACTATCTGGGTAAAGCGTATGTCCTTCAATATGCTTTTTTATCATATCAGGAAATACGAGTATATCGTCATCAATAAATAAAACAACATTGTGTTTAGCTTGACGAAATCCGTTATTTCTTGCAGCGGCGGGACCTGCGTTTTCTTGCCGTATATATTTTAAAGTAAAGGGTGCTGAAATTTTCTTGTCCTCCAATAATTTTGCAGCAGATTTTTGCGACCCGTCATCAACAACTATAACTTCCACCTGCAATATTGAACCTACCTCGCTTTTCAAAAGCTCATCAATAACATTGGATAATTGTTCGGGTCTGTTATAGGTAGGAATAACTATACTTAATTCTTGATTTCTCACTTTCATAAAAAGTTATTGGCTAATACCTTGAAATTTTTTTCAGGCTTTCTAAACCATAAATAAATAAATAACTTATATTTCTTTAAAGAGAGCATTTTTGGGAAATGATACCAGCACATTAAAAGAAAAGATCTAACCGATTGAAGGGTTGTATTTAAATGCAATTGCTCTGCAAAAAGTCTTTCATAAAAATTGGATAATAGCAATCTACGTAGCTTTCTGTTGGCTATTAGTTTTTCCTTTTTTAATTTCACAATATAATGATAGCATATTTTGACACAGGCCTCATGAAGTTTGGTATTACTTGTGTTGCTCTCATGTCTTCTCTTTTTTACAACATCGAAATCTTTTGACCATGTACAAAAATTATTGAGTAATACTTTAATGCTAAAATCTACATCTTCGGATGGTTCGAATTCGGTTAAGAACCCCCCACTCTCTTCGAATGATTTTCTATCGATAATAAAAGCTCCAATACTTAAAAAAAAATCGCCAATTACTTCAACAATAAGCTTTCTGTCACGAAATGATTCAGCAAAATTCAGGTCATACCCCGTTAACAAATTGCTATTATCATCACCAGAAAAGAAAACTACTCTAGCACCAAAGATTTTTGACAACCTACTATCTTTTGTAAGTAGAAGAAGATTTTCAATCGCAGTTTCAACTAGAATATCGTCAGAATCAAGAAATAAAAGATAAGAGCCATTTGCAATTTTAGCCCCAAGGTTTCTTGCTGAAGACCTACCCGCATTTTTTTGCCATAAATAGGTGATTTTCTTATCCTCTATAAATTCTTGGAGGGAGTCTCTCGTATTATCCGTAGAACCATCATCTACAACTATAATTTCTATACTCTGGTAAGTTTGACATAAAACAGAGTTTATAGTTTCTACAACATACGACTTCCGGTTGTAAGTGGGAATAATTATACTTACAGAATACATTTTCGTCTCAGCATCAATCATTTTTACATCTTTTTAGATACTTATAACCTAAAAGCATAAATCATCCCTACGGTTCCATAAGAGGTTGTCGTTTGTAATATATTGTATCCAGAACTTGAAAGTGCCGCAACAATTTCCATGGGATTTCTATTATGCCATTCGATCATATAAACATCCGGAACGGATAATGATTTTGGATCTGTCTTCAATGTCTTTACAATTTCATACTCAGCACCCTCACAATCCATTTTACAAATAATACTATTCTCCGGATACTCATTTCTAATTCTTAAAAAGATATCTTTTGCATTTGATATTTGTATTTTTTCTTTTGAACGAGTATTAGAGTTGGCAGTATTTTTTTCGCCGTAAATACTCATAATTGCCTTATTATCTGGTAAATAATCAATTTCTAACTCGCAATCGGATTCTCCCAAGCCAACATTAAAAGTCTTTACTTTAGAAGCAAATTTTGGATTTAATAATAAATTACGCTGTGCAATATCATAGGTTGGAGTAAACGGTTCATAACTGTAAGTTGTAAGAATTTCTTTCTTCGAAGCAAAATATAAACTTGTTATTCCTACATTTAATCCTATATCAATTAATACTGTGTTTTGTTTTAAGTTAGTAAGATTATAAGAGCCCTCAAGAAAAACCTCATCCAAAACGAACAAGTCAATTTTATCTAATAAATAATATTTAACTCCGCAGATGTCGATAATAAGTTCCCCATTTTCTAAAGACACTTTAGCACCCAGTCTTTCAATTAATTTTACCACTGTTGCATATCCTTCTAAAAAAAAATTGTGCTTCGTTTTATTAACAGAAACGTTCGCCTTCTCAAGATAAAAGCCTTCATTTCCCTTACTTACAAATTCCTTTTTTGATATCCCATAAATAGACAAGGGGTTACCCAGACTTGAGTAAACTCTAATTATATTGACTCCAAAAAATCTTCCAAACTTATTAACAAGACTTACAATACTTTTTTTCATTCGGTCAGCTTTTTATTTTAAACTCTACAAATCCTCTATACTTAGTTTCATAGACTGAAATTCCAGCCTCAGAGTTATTTGCTTTTTTAACTCTAAAGCTAGTTATATCCATAACATCCTTACTCAACATATTAATATTACAAAACAATCCAATTGAATATTCCCCTTCTATCAGATTTAATTGACTAATCTGACCCGTAAATCGAATTTCATTACTGCTATATTCAAACCTATCAAAGTAATTACGTAAATCAACTACACCAATTCTTACCCCCTTTTCTGAATAAATTAATAAACAAAGATCACTTATTAAAGGTCTACTAGTAGCAAAAATAATATTTATAGAAAACTCTAATTTATCGCCTGAAAATATTTCGCTGTTTGGCAAGTGTATACTTTGAATTATTACCTCGTCTGATATTTTAAAATTTTTCTGTGTTGAATTCCTCATTTGACTCAGATACTTTGAAATAACGAGACTTGATTCACCATAGTCCTTTACACTGCCTTTTTCTAATATAACAGCTGTCTTACATAATTTCTCTATAGCAGACATATCATGACTTACAAAAATTACAGTTCTTCCATCTTCCTTATTAACTGTACTCATTTTTCCTAAGCATTTTTTTTGAAACTCCGCATCACCAACAGCTAAAACTTCATCTACTACTAATATTTCAGGTTCCAAATGGGCAGCAACTGCAAAAGCAAGCCTTACATACATACCACTACTATATCTTTTGACAGGGGTGTCCAAAAATTTTTCCACACCGCTAAAATCAACAATTTCATCAAACTTATTTCTAATCTCAACCCGGGTCATACCCAATATGGCTCCATTTAAAAATATATTTTCTCTTCCGGTAAGCTCCGGATGAAAACCCGTACCCACTTCCAGTAGCGATGCAACTCTGCCATTCATTTCAATTCGTCCTGTCGAAGGTTCCGTAATTCGGCTCAGGATTTTCAATAATGTGCTTTTGCCCGCACCATTGCGCCCAATAATACCAACAGCATCTCCCTTTTTTATCTCGAAATTAATATCCTTCAATGCCCAAAATTCTTCTTTAGCTGGAAGCGCATTCTTATTTTTTAATAACCCTTTTGCTTTTTTACTTATTACATCACGCAGGGCAGTATAATTCCCTGTCTGCTCATGCGTAATAATATATCTTTTTCCTAGCCCTTCTACTTTTATTATAGAATCACTCATTTAAAATTCATTTTGAGAAAAAAATTCATTCGTATTCCCATTATATCAAATCCGCAAAATTCTTTTCCATCTTTCTAAACTGGTAAATAGATAACCACAAGAAAAAGAATATAACACTTAATGAAATATAAAAAGGATAATGCAATAACGGGTTGGGCGCATCTTTTACAATGCACCATCTAAATCCATCAATTACACCTACCATTGGATTTAATGCATAAAGCCATTGCCATTTCTCTGGTATTTGAGAACTGCTGTAACCAACCGGGGAAATAAATAAACCGAATTGCACAATGAAGGGAATGATATATCTGAAGTCACGATATTTTACATTCAATGCTGTAAGGTAAAGACCTGGTCCAAATGATGCCAGAAATGCCATGATCCAAAACAAGGGCATAGCAAATATTTCTACCGGCGGCATATAGCCATACACAATAAATAATAGCAATAAAATAGCAAAGGAAATAAAGAAGTCAATAAAACTAGTAATCACAGAACTTGCCGGAATGATCATACGGGGAAAATAAACCTTGGTAATAAGGTTTGTATTTCCAATTAAACTGTTGCTGCTTTCAGTTAATGCATTGGAAAAAAATTGCCAGGGCAATAAACCGGCAAATACAATGATGGAATAGGGAACAGTGCTCTGCACATCCATTTTAGCTACTTTACCAAATACAAAAGTAAAAACGACCATGGTAAGTAAAGGACGGATGATAGCCCATAAAACACCGAGTACTGTTTGCTTATATTTTACTTTTACATCCCTCCAGCTAAGTATATAAAAAAGCTCCCGGTATCGCCAGAGGTCCTTCCAGTAATTTTTTTCTGTTCTTCCGGGTTCTATTATTATCCGATGATCCATGATTAGCTAATTAGTTTTTTTAAATACTCCCCGTATCCACTTTTACGTAGTGCTTCTGCAATATTTAATAATTGCTGTTTGTTTATAAAGTTATTGCGAAATGCCACTTCTTCAATACACCCAATCTTTGTGCCTTGCCTTTTTTCAATCACCCGTACAAACTCACTGGCATCACTTAGGGAATCAAAAGTGCCGGTATCTAACCAGGCCGTTCCTTTATCCAGCACAGCTACTTTTAGTTTTCCATTCTGTAGATACACTTTGTTTACATCGGTTATTTCATACTCACCTCTTGCAGATGGCTTCAATTCTCTTGCAATTTTTACTACTTCATTATCATAAAAATATAATCCCGGTACTGCATAATTTGATTTTGGCTTTGCAGGCTTCTCTTCAATACTTACTGCTTTCATATCAACATCAAACTCTACAACACCGTATCGTTCAGGATCACTTACCTGGTAAGCAAATACGTAACCACCTTCTACACTAGCTAAGCTTTGCAATTGCTTATCAAGACCGGTGCCGTAAAAAATATTATCGCCCAGGATGAGTGCCACTTTATCAGCCCCAATAAAATCAGCACCAATTACAAAAGCCTGGGCCAGTCCGTTAGGCACTTCTTGTATTGCATACTCAAAGCGGCAGCCTAACTGGCTTCCGTCTCCAAGTAAGCGGATAAATGATGCATTGTCCTCTGGTGTAGTGATGATCAAAATTTCTTTTATTCCAGCCATCATTAAAGTAGATAGCGGGTAATATATCATCGGCTTATCATAAATAGGCATTAGTTGCTTGCTAATAGCCTTGGTAATTGGATATAGCCGGGTACCGCTGCCGCCAGCGAGAATAATTCCTTTCATTACTTGTATTTTAATAGCTGTTTCAAGATTTTACACTACAAATTGTTTAGCCAGTTGCTGAGCTCTTAACTTTAGCAAATTTTGTTTTGAGTTTTAGAAAAGGGGTCTCAAAGAAACGATACGATAACCCGGCTACTATTATTGTTAAAGGAACAATTATGAGAAAAATAAGCACATACTGAAAATTGGTATCTAGTAAAGCGATATACTTACCAAACCAATTAGCAATTAAGAAAATTATAAGAGGATGATAAACATATATACCAAAAGAAATCTTGCCGAGATAGTTAATATAACGGTTTTCTAAAGTAAAGAAAGTTTTAGGGTTACTTGAAACATTAATTATAAGAAAAACTGAGGTAATAGCAATTATTTCATCATTGATAAGTTGGGCAATGTGAAACTTATTGACAGCACATACAGCTATAATACTCCATATAATAAATTGTGTGCAAAAGTGAAATGCAAACTTTAGAAATTTTTCATTTTTATTATAAAGCATCACAGCACCAAGAGCACCAAGAGCCATACAGTGAAATCTTGTAATGTGAATTGAATAAAGCGGAAGTGGATTGCCTGTTTTATAATAATAAATCCAAAAGCAGAGTTTTAAAAGCAATAGGAATAAAATAAATATTATTAGCCACTTTAAGAGATTGGAACATTTTTTAAACACCCATGGCCAGAAAAGATAAAATTGCTCTTCAACGCCTAGTGACCAGAAATGGCCAATTACATCAATTTGCGTTCCCAATATATAAGGGATATTTGCTAATAATACTACATAAAAAACAAGATTATCGTCGAGAATAGTTCTGTCGTAGATAAGTATAGCAAGAACAGCTAAGATCAAATAAAAATAATAAAGGGGCCAAATACGAAGAATCCGCCTGATATAAAACTGTTTGATATTAATGTCCTTGTATTTCTCCTTTTCCAGTAATAATAAATAAGTGATCAAAAATCCACTTAATGTAAAAAACATTGTTACCCCATAACCAGCCATTTCGAGCCCATCCATTCGGGGTAAACCAAAATACTCAAAACCCTGCAAAACATGTGTTATAACAACGCTTAAAGCAGCAATTGCCCTTATTCCATTTAATCCCTTAAAATGAATACCGTGCCCGTTACTCATGCTTAGCATACTGGTGTTCATAATACTCCTGGTATTGTCCGGATGTTACATTTTTTAACCACTCCGTATTTGCCAAATACCAGTCTATCGTATGGCTCAATCCTTCTTCAAATGTTACAGAAGGTTTCCACCCCAGTTCTTTATTTATTTTTGAGGCGTCAATGGCATAGCGTCTGTCATGCCCCGGCCTGTCTTTTACATAAGTGATCAATGCCTCGCTTTCACCGGCTGCATTTCCTAGTTTTTCATCCATCAATTTGCAAAGCAGTTTAACCAGGTCTATATTTTTCCACTCGTTAAAGCCACCTATATTATATGTATCGCCATTTTCGCCTTTATGAAAAACCAAATCAATGGCCACTGCATGGTCTTTTACAAATAACCAGTCTCTTGTATATTGCCCGTCACCATACACCGGTAATGGTTTTTTAGTAATAATATTATTGATGAATAACGGAATCAATTTTTCGGGAAAATGAAAAGGTCCATAGTTGTTGGAGCAATTGGTAATAATTACCGGCAAACCAAATGTATCATGATAGGCTCTTACGAAATGATCACTGGATGCTTTGGATGCACTATAAGGTGAATGCGGATCGTATTTGGTGTCTTCGGTAAAAAACCCAGTTTCGCCTAATGCTCCATACACTTCATCGGTGGATACATGGTAGAAACGGTTGAGGGTTGAGGGGTTGGGAGTTGAGTTGTTTGGGGTTGAGGAGTTGAGGGATGAAGACCAGTGTTGCTTTGCTGCATTCAACAGGTTGACGGTTCCTATTACATTCGTATACACAAAATCAAGCGGCGAAAGTATAGATCGATCTACATGGCTTTCTGCGGCAAGGTGAATAACACCATCCGGGTTGTATTGTGTAAATATTCTTTCTAACTCTGCAGTATCAAGAATATTTACTTTTTCAAAAATATAATTGGGTGCATTTTCAATGTCCCGGAGATTTTCAAGATTACCTGCATAGGTTAATGCATCCAGGTTAATGATTTTGTAATCGGGGTATTTATTTACAAATAATCTTACTACATGTGAACCGATAAATCCGGCACCACCGGTGATGATGATTGTTTTTTTCATTTATTTTATTTTAAACACGGTGCTTAATAAATATCTATCGCAGTAACCACTGTATTTTTTATTTATTTAACCACAGCGTTTATCGCTGTGAACCGCAGTGACCGCTGTGGTTTTTTCTTTTTTAACCAAAGAACACAGTAGAACACTGCATTATGTGGTTTGTTTTTTTAACCACGGCGAACACAGAGAAACACAGCGTTTAGCGCTGTGAACCACAGTGACCGCTGTTGTTTTTTCTTTTTTAGCCAAAGAATACCAGTAGAACACTGCATTATGTGGTTTGTTTTAACACCGGCGAACACAAATTGTGTTTATCTTTCTAAATCGCCCAGCACTACTCTTTTAATGCCGTCTTTTAATTGTTTTACATTAAAATTTATCAAGTATCCCAACCTGCATCCCGATAATTTCATATAAGTGAGCACTTGTGCAAGGTGAATATCATGTAATGATTCTACGGCTTTTACTTCTACTATTACTTTTTCATCTGCCAGAAGATCGATTCTATATCCACAATCCAATTTCACTTCTTTATAAATTACAGGTAAAGGGATTTGCCTCTCAATAAGTAACCCTCTTTCCGAAGCTTCATAACTCAAACATGTCTCATAGGTACTTTCTAATAAACCAGGGCCGAGCTCTTTATGCACCTGAAAAGCAGCGTCAAGTATTAGAGTGCCTATTTCGTTTTCATGCATGTAACAATTCTCCTTTTTGTTTGGTACCACGGCGAACAAGGAGAAGAATAGTGCTTTTTCGCTGTACTTCGCAGTGACCGCTGTGGTTTATTTTTATTTTAACCACGGAGGACCACGGCGATTTGAAGCTGTAGTTAGCTATTTTCCTTGTACCACATATACGTCTTACGCAATCCTTCTTCAACCGTCATTACTGGTTTGTATCCCAGCATTTTCCTGGCCTTATCAATATTTGCCAGGCTGTGTTTTACATCACCTTTTCTTTCGGGGCCATGTATCGGTTCAAGATTACTATTTGCTTCTAATTTCAACCCGTTGAATAATTGTAACAAAGAGGTTTGTTCGCCACAGGCAATATTATAAACCTGGTTAACGGCTTCTTTATTATCTGTGAACAAGGAAAGAATATTGGCCTGTACCGCATTGGATACATAAGTAAAATCCCGGCTATGACCACCATCGCCATTAATGGTGGGTGGTTTGTTTTTAATCAATGCTTCTGCAAAAAGTGGTATTACTGCAGCATAAGGACCGTTGGGATTTTGTCTTGGACCAAATATGTTGAAATACCGAAGACCAATTAATTCAATGTTATATAAACTTGCATACACAGCAGCATACAACTCATTTACATACTTGGTAACTGCATAGGGTGATAGTGGTTTGCCAATTATATCTTCTACTTTAGGTAAACCAGGATGATCGCCATAGGTAGATGAACTGGCGGCGTATACTATTCTTTTTACACCACACTCCTTAGCCGCTGTAAAAATATTAAGCGTACCGGTAATATTTACCTCGTTGGTAGTAAGCGGATCGTTGATGGAACGGGGAACAGAGCCTAAAGCAGCCTGGTGAGAAATACGATCAATACCGGTACATACTTTTACACAGGTTTCATAATTTCTTATATCCCCTTCTATAAATTCAAATTTCGAATTTTCCAAATAGGGATTAATATTTTGCAAAGACCCGGTGGCAAGATTGTCTAATACCCTTACCAATGTAACCCGTTCATCCTGTAATAAAGTTTCTACCAGGTTTGAACCAATAAAACCGGCTCCGCCGGTTACTAATACTCTCATATAAATTTAACCTGTATTGTTTTTCTTGGACTTCTTAAAGAAACGACGGAAGTCAAGCCACCCCAGTGCCTTGTCAAAAAAATTCTTAGGAGGATGTTCTTCTTCATAATAGCTTCCATAGCCGTAGCCATACCCATAGCCATAGCGGCCATAGCCATAGTAACCATAACCGGCTTTCATTTTTACATCATTGATGATGATAGAAACTTTAGGTAGTTTTTTCTCCTGGTAAAACTCATCTATCAATACTACCTGCTTTTTAAACGTATGACCCTGACGCACCAGGTATAAAGTAGCATCGGCAAATTTGCTTAATGTTTGGGCATCACTAACCATACCCACAGGAGCGGTATCAATTATAACCACATCAAAATTGCTTTTGAGCCAGGCAAACATTTCATCAACCCTTGCTCCCAATAATAATTCAGAAGGATTAGGAGGTATGGGTCCGCAGGCCAATACAAATAAATTATCCTGCCCCGGCACTTGGGCAATAAGCTCTTGTAAATTTTCTGATTTCCCTACTAAATAGTTTGTAATACCGGGTCTTTTCGACATTTCAAGTCCCGACAATACTTTTGGCTTACGAATATCAAACTCAAGAATAACCGTTTTTTTACCCGCCAATGCTAATACAGCTCCAATATTCGTACTTACAAAAGATTTACCTTCCCCACTAAAAGAAGAAGTTATCAGCAATGAAAATTTTTCCGTTTTTCCAATAATATATTGCAGGTTCGATCGAACAATACGGAACTGCTCTGCCACCATGCTACGGGTAGTTTTATTCACCATCAGCACTTTGTCAGAGTAAGAATGCCCTATTTCACCCAGGATAGGGGCTGTTGTAATTTTTTCAATATCGAAGCGGGTACTTACTTTATCATTTAATACTTCGCCGGCAAATACAAACAAAGCAGGAACGGCTATACCCAGTAAGATCGCCATGATCTGTATCGATCGTCTGTTAGGTTTTACGGGAGTATTTGACACATAGGCCTTTTCTACGATCTGCACATTTGCAATAGTTGAAGCTCTTGAAATGGCAGTTTGTTCTCTTTTTTCCTGCAATACATTATACAAACCCTGCTTAAAATCGACCTGGCGTTTTAGTTCATAATATTCTTTTTCCTTGGGAGGCATTAATTTCAATTGTGTTTGTGCCTGCCCGCTATTTTGTTGCAAGGAACCAATTGTTTTAATGTAAGCCCTTTTAATATTGGAGAGGTTCTCTAAAATGCTCTGGCGGAACTGTTCTATCTGTTGTTTGTTTTCCTGGACCAAAGGATTACCATCAGGCACATTACCATCCTTTAATTGTTGCCGCTGAATTTGCATGGCATTATACCCTGCTATCATTTCATTTAATGTGGCATCACTAAGGGAGAAAGAGGAGGGAACAATTACCTGGTCGAATTCGTTTCTTTTATTTCGAAGATAGCCTTCAATACTCTCCGCAATCACTATTTGCATTTGCTGCTCATTGATAGCTTTATCAGCAGAGCTAATATTATCAAAATAGCTGGCCGATTGCCGTTCAATATCAATCAGGTTATTGTTAATCGCATACCGGTGCATATTATTCTGTACACTATCCAGTTCCCTGCTAACTACTGTAAGACGACTGTCGATGAAATCTATCATCTGGTCGGCGGTCTTATTTTTCAGTTCTTTGGTATAGTCGCCATACTCGGCCATTAACTGGTTTACGATATCCGCACCCAGGCTTGGATTGGTACTTTGCAACCCGATATTTAAAATACCAGAACCTGCCGCTTTCGGAGAAATAATAATACCCCCGGCATATATTGCTGCTGCCGTAGGCAGTGGCTTGTATTCCACTACATAATCCTTACCTACTCCTCCAGAAGGATTTCGGATTAACCGAAAAGTACCATAGCTATTCTTAAAATATTTACCGAAGGGGACAGTTGTATTATCATCATTTACCTTAAAACTAGAAGCATCAACGAATTTAATTTTTAAGGCAAACGCCCTGTTAGAGTCGTTAAGTTGAGCTGCGTCAATTATAAATGGTCCATATTTATAGATATTGATGGTCTTAACCTTACCTTTTACAAAATAGCTGTATTGAAGATTTTGTTTGGCAACCACTCTTTCCATCAACCCTTTTGATTTCAAGACCTCAATTTCGCTTTGAATATTTTGAGATTTCCCTCCACCAAAAATATCTTCAAACTTGTCATTTCTTCCTGCCTGGTTTTCCGCTTTTATTACCAACGTTCCACCCGTACTATAAATTGAAGTAGCATAACGTAAGTACGCATAGGATCCCAGCAAAGCCACAGCTACTGATAGAATAAAGATGGGTAGAAACCGGACATATTTATAAAATAAGTCCCGCAAGCTTAAACTCCAGAGTTCGCTTCTATGATTATTACTTGTTGGGTTTTGCTGTTCGTCCA
>CAZXMP010000057.1:12577-22019 GCA_964641575.1 uncultured Chitinophaga sp.
TTTATTAACTGAAGATTAAATCTTGTCAACCACTATCTAATAAAAATATTGGCTAGTGTAGCAATGATTGTTATTACTCCAAAAGCAAACGATACTTTCTGAAAAGTTCTAGCCTGTTCCGCATCGCTTACTTTTTGTTTGGTAGGTTCCACTATTATTAAATCGTTTTGCACCAGGTTATAATAGGGTGATTCAAAAATATCTTTTGAGGAAAGATCAATGATGCCTGTTTCTCTTTTGCCGTTTGTTTCCCGCACTATTTTTATACTATTCTTTTTGCCAAAATCAGAAACTCCTCCTGCTAAACCAATGGCCTGTAAAATAGTAAGACTTTCTCCCGGCACGGTTAAGATTCCCTGTCTTGCAACTTCTCCGAGCATATTTACACTGAAATTCAAGAACCGTATAACCACCGTGGGATCAGTAAGTAACTCAACCGGCTGTGTGAGCCGTTTTTTTATTTCTGCCGATAACTCTTGCTTAGTTAACCCTTCTGCATGGATGGTGCCTAATCTATGGTGATCTATATTGCCATTTGCATCCACTAAATACCCGGCACTGCTGCCCGTTGTTGCGATTTGATTAAAAATCGCATCTGCCTCTGGCTTGGTGCTAAGACTTGAAATTTGAATGGACAGCAAGTCATTTTTTTGAATTCTTAATGAACTGGTTCTTACATCGCCTTTACCGGTGGAGTCGTTTACATTTTCCAGATAGTAGGGAATTTTTTGCTGTGTGCGGCAGGAAAACAAATAAAGGGGCAATGCAAGTAATAGCAAGATCCGGGGGAACATCATTGATACATCTTTAATTAAAAAAGCAGTAACGCTTTAGAATAAGGTTCTATTTTACCTCGGCTGTGCCGAAGTTAATTTACTTCTGTCAAAATAGGCCACCAAAATATACCCAAGACTGTCAATAGCGATCTTGGCTGTTTTGTGTCTTATATCCAGCACTTTTCCTTCCTGGTCCATCATACTGCCATTGGTTATACGTACCCGCTGGTTTATTTTTAACTCCACCGGCATGGCTTCCACATTTTCGTACTCATCTAAAAACCGCTTGATAGCATTAATTTCTTTCTCTTTTATTACGGCAGGCTTACCATTCCAGTAAACAAAATTTATGGCACCGGCTGTCATCCGTACAGCCGCCCGGTCATTCTCACTCACTTTTACAAAAACGTATGATTTGAATAATGGCTCTTCTACTACTTTAACCCGGTCGCTCCATTTTCTTCTTACTTTATTCAGCGGACAGTAGCTTTCGACTCCCTTCTCTTGTAAAAGCTGGTTTACTTTTTTTTCCCAACGTGGCCGGGTGTACACGGCTAGCCATTTACGGGGTTGTGCCATTTAGTTTTACGGATGGCTTCGCCATCTCAATCACATAATATTTCTACTATATGACTGGTTTTCATTGAATTAGACTAAATAATTGGGATAAATACGAAAAAGACCCCCAATTTTGCTTGCAAATATAGGGCAAGATGTGAGTGGTAAAAGAATAAAATGTGCAGATTTTGAAGGATTTACCCCCAAGAGTTGATAACTACTGTAGTAGAGATACCACAGAATTATCTAACATATAAATGTCCCCGGTTTGGGGACATTTTGCCCTGTTTTCTGTATCAAATTCTAATTTTAATCCTGCTTTACTTACCCAACCCCTTTGCCTTCCGGGGTTACCCGTAATTAATGCAAAGCCAGGAACTGACTTTGTAACTACGGCACCGGCACCGATCATGGCGTAGTTTCCAATTTTTATGCCACACAAAATAGTGGCATTGGCACCTATCGTTGCTCCTTTTTCAATTACTGTTTTTTGGAACTCCCTTTTTCTTTCCATAAAACTGCGGGGATTGATGACGTTGGTGAAGACCATTGAGGGACCAAGAAAAACATCGTCTTCAATAACTACCCCATTATAAACAGATACATTATTCTGAATTTTTACTCCGTTGCCAATTACTACATTACTATCTATGTATACATTTTGTCCGAGTATGCAATTCTCCCCCACTTTACAAGTCGGCATCAGGTGGCAAAAATGCCAGATGCGGGTACCGACCCCAACCTCTGCACCCTCATCAATAATTGCAGAAGGATGAACAAAAAAAGAATTGCTTTCCATAGCACCAAAATAATTCATTTGTAAGTCCAGCACTAATTTATAAAGGTGAATTTGTTACATTTAAGCACTAATACCAATTTTCTTGAACCAACGATTTTACTCCCTCGATGTTTTTCGAGGCGCTACTGTTTGCCTGATGATACTGGTAAATAATCCAGGCTCCTGGGGAAGTATATACGACCCGCTGGAACATGCACCCTGGCATGGGCTAACTCCAACTGACCTGGTATTTCCATTTTTCTTATTTGCGGTTGGTAATGCTATGGCTTTTGTAATGCCAAAACTGGAAGCAGGTGGCGATGCATTGTTCTGGAAAAAGGTAATCAAACGCAGTATATTAATTTTTGCCATCGGATTATTTCTGGCCTGGTGGCCTTTTGTAAAATGGGTAGATGGAAATCTTGTATTTAAACCCTGGGCCTATATTGATAGTAAGGGAAATCCGCAAGGCGTTCGCATATTGGGTGTACTACCACGAATTGCCATTTGCTATTTCTTCGCTGCTGTTATTGTTTACTACCTGAAACTCCGAAAAGCAATTTTTGTTGGAATGCTGATGCTTTTTCTCTACTGGGCACTTTGCTTATTATTAGGAGATAAAAGTGACCCGTATAGTATGGCTGGTTGGTTTGGGAATAAAATTGATGAAAAAATATTAGGTGCTGCACATATGTACAAAGGTGAAGGAATGCTCTTTGATCCGGAAGGATTAATGAGTACCATCCCTGCCATTGTGCAAGTGATCTTTGGTTACATGGTGGGTGATTATATTATCAAAAAAGGCAAGACCTATGAAATGGTGAGCGGTTTATTTGTTGCCGGAACTGGTTTACTACTGGCAGGCTTTTGCTGGGATATTGTTTTTCCCATTAATAAAAAAATATGGACCAGCTCCTATGTAGTTTACACTACCGGTCTTGCTATGATCACCATTGCTACCATGATCTACATGATTGAGTTCAAAAATATAAGAGGTGGATTAGCCAAATTCTTTGATGTGTTTGGCAAAAATGCTCTCTTTGTTTTTGCATTAAGTGCTTTTTTACCCAAAGGGCTTAGTCTCATTCGCCTTGGAGAGGGAGTTAATCCCTGGAACTGGCTTTACAAAAAAGTATTGATACATACCCCGGGAGTGAAAGAAAACGGCTCATTGCTGTATGCGATTTGCGTTATTCTTTTTATGTGGGCTATTTGCTACTGGATGGATAAGAAAAAAATCTATGTAAAAGTATAATTGCGATTCCCGTTTTGCAGAATATTTTCCCCGATTTTCTTAATGGTTACGCATTACCTGCTTCTAACAATTCTCTTTCGTATTGATTACCAATTTTTAGTTTTCCTTAACTAAGTCAAATCTTGCTTATACGTCCAATGGCATAGTAATTGGCTAATAAGAATCGGAATTAAATCAACAAATATGAAAAAGCCATTAAGAAGATTATTAAGTTCTTCCTTAAAAAAGATAAAACAACATAAAGAGCTTTTAAAGAAGTTCAAATTTGCTAACTATAAAGAAGACTTTGTAATTACAGCGCAGGAAGAAAGGGAAGGTGGTTTTTTTGGAAGCCTTAATTACAAAACGTTAGCAGCATAAAATATTTAATTCAACTTTTTCTCATAAGCAGTTAGTTTTGGTTACGACCTCTGTTTCTACAGAGGTCTTCTTTTTGTCTTTTCTGCAACGATTTTCAATAGCCCTTTTTTAAATTAATAGTTGTGTAATAGAACATCATTCTGCATCTGGTAGATGTCACAAAAAAAATAATAACCATGAAATTGATCACCCTGTTAAGCATTAGCATTACAACACTAGTTTTATCTTGCACAGCGAACAAAAAAATTGCTGCGCCTGCAACTCCCTTATATGAAACCAAATGGTCGCTAAAGAAAATCTATACAGATGCGGGTACGGAAAATGTGCAAACAAAAGCCTTTATCAAATTTGTTGAGCTGAATAAAAGTGCAGGTGGCAATGGAAGTTGCAATAGCTTTGGCAGCAGCATAACCATAAACAACAATGAAATAAGTTTTAAAAATATTTTCTCTACCAAGATGTATTGTGAAGAGGTGCAGAAAACAGAGGACAGTTTTTTTAAACAATTAGAAAAAGCAACCCGGTTTGAAATAAAAGGCAATATCCTTTCTTTGTACCAGGGTGAAAAGATATTACTAGGGTTTGTATCAGAATAATTTTCCCTGCGCACCCGGTCTGCGGAAGATGGAAGTATCTAAACTCCATTCTTCCGCATTCATTTTATAGAGTTTGCCATACTTTTTATATTGCTGTGCTACCATCTCCGCAATACTCCCTTCGCCACGCATACGAACACCCCAACGGGTATCGTTTACTTTTCCATCATGGCTTTGCTCTATCAAATGCCATACTTTATCAGCTCTATCAGGAAAATTTTTATACAACCAATCATGAAATAAAAATTTGATGGCTCCATTTAAACGAATAAAAGTATAAGCCGTGAAGGTGGCCCCGTTATCTGCCGCTGCCTTCATGATGCGTTGCATTTCATGTTCATTCAATCCCGGTATCATTGGCCCCATCATGATGCCCATTCGTACCCCCGCTCTGCTTAGTTCGTTTATTACTTTCAGTTTTTGCTTGGCAGTGGTTGTTCTTGGTTCCATTATTCTACGCAGGTCTTCATTAAAGGAAGTAATAGAAACCATTGCTGATACTAAACGCTTCTTTGCCATCTCCTGCAACACATCTTTATCTTTTAGTATCCAGGAATTTTTGGTGAGTATGCCAACCGGTTGATTAAATTCATTGCACACTTCCAGCAAGCCTCTTGTTAACCGATACTTTTGTTCGGCAGGTTGATAACAATCCGTGTTGCCACTTAGCATTATGGGTGTTCCATCCCATTTCGGATGCATTAAAAACTTACGGAGTAGTTGCGGTGCATTTTTCTTGATGATAATTTTTCGTTCGAAATCAAGACCGGCACTGTAACCCCAGTATTCATGCACATTTCTTGCATAACAATAAATACAACCATGCTCACAACCAGCATAGGGATTCATACTATAACCCATGCCAACATCTTTACTTTCTACTTTGTTAACGATGGTCTTCGATTCCTGTTCCATATAGATGGTTGGCACATTTGATTCTTCCCAATCATCAATGCCTTCGATATGCTCTCTTGTTATTTCATTTTTTTGAAATCGGTTCTTTGTATTGAACTGCGCACCTCTTCCGGATAGGTAGGGTTGATTTTCATCCTGCTTTTTTACTTCTACTTTAAAGTGGTCTTGCCTCAATTTTTCTGACATCACTATTTTGTTTTGGTTGTTACTAAATAAAAAGGAGAACAAAGAGATGTCCCTACATATTCATTCACACAAATCCTTACTCCTTATTCTCCTTTAATCTCACTAACCGTTCCCACATTATTTTTTTCTGATTCTCACAAAAATGTTTTTGAAACACGGAGGCACCAAGACACCATGGCACGGAGAATACATTTATATTTTCTAAATCTCCTTTGTGTCTCTGCGCCTTCGTGTCTTAGTGTTTCAAAATCTTTTAGAATATCATCCTTTTGATTCCTTCCTTCATTAAGGGCACATTGAAATTTAAAATAAAACCAAGCCTGTTATTATTAAGCTTTAAATAACTAAGTACCTGTGCTTCCCAAACGGGGTGATAATATTCTTGTGCTTTCAACTCTAATACTATCATTCTATCCACCAATATATCAATGCGAAGTCCATCATCAATAATTAATTGGTCATACTGTAAACGGACAACTTTTTGCTTCTCGAAATAAATATTTCTTTTTGCCAACTCATAGCAGAAACATTTTTCATAAATACTTTCTAATAAACCCGGCCCTAATGCCTTATGAATGCAAATAGCAATGTCTACTACCTGACCAGCCAACCAGTTTTCTCTTTCCGTTAATAAAGTATGCATCTTTCATTTTTTAAAATAATTCACCCTGTCTTATTGCTACCGGCAAATTTTGAAACTCAAATTTTTTAGCAATATGATATTTCATTTCACCCGCAGGTCTTTTTAGTAAGGTCATAGTATCGGCAATGAACCGGCCGGTGAAATGACTGTTACTGTATTCCAGCCAGGCCTTTTCATATTGCCAGGGTTTTAGTTTTCTTGCAATGGTGAGATGGGGTTCCATAATGAAATGCGGTTTGTTCTCATCATTCAGTTTCATCAACCTGTTACCATCCGGTCGTATTTCTTTAATCAAGTTTTGAATCGGCAATTTGCTGGTAACATTAATATATATAGTATGTGATGGAAAGCTTCCGAAATCTTTTAATTCAACTTTGAAGGGAGGATAACCCATGGCAATTCTTTTTAAATGATTGATAATTCGTTCTTCCTTCATTTCATATTGAAGAAAATTTGCTAATGTAATATGTGGCTTTCCCCATCTTGCATGATCAGATTTGTACTGCTCAGCAAAATTTTCTTTCACTTTCATGATACGGTTCCATAATTCTTCATGTGGACTCAGCACCAATAAATACTCATACACCCGGTAACCGGGAATTGTGTTGATAATCGTTTCCATACCCATCTGATTTTTGAGGTTAAAAATGCTTACCCATTTTCTTAGCATAAATTTACTAAATTATTTAGTTTTTACAAATTAATTTTATCACCTTTATAGCCGAAAACTTATTTATATGGAAGGAGATGAATTTTACGGCAGTGCTTATAAGGGCTCAAAACAATTTACCCAACAGGAAGTAAATACCGCCAACGCTACCGGCTTTGGTGCTGCTGCGGATGATTATATGGAACGGGGTATTGACCTGAATGAACAGCTTGTCAAAAATAAACCTGCCACTTATTTCTTTCGCATGAAAGGCGATGCGATGAAGGAGGCTGGCATTTTTGATGGGGACATATTAATTGTAGATCGTTCGGTGAAGCTGGTGAATGGAAAAGTAATCGTTGCCATTCTGAATGGAGAATTATTGGTGAGGCGGTTTCATAAAAATTTTTCTTCAGCTTTTTTAATACCGGAAAACAGCCGGTATAAGAATATAAACCTGGCAGAGTTTAGCAATTTTTCTGTGTGGGGAGTGGTGATGTATGTTATACATCCATTATGAAATAACATGGACAGATGAAAGCAATTGTTGACTGTAATAATTTTTATTGTTCCTGTGAACGTTTATTCAAACCGTACCTGGAAAATAAACCTGTTGTTGTACTAAGCAACAACGATGGGTGTATTGTTTCCCGCAGCAATGAAGCAAAGAAGCTGGGAGTAGAAATGGCAGGTCCTTATTTTTTGGCAAAAACAGTGGTAGAAAAAAATGATGTTGCTGTTTTCTCTTCCAACTATAATTTATATGGCGACCTGAGCTGGCGGGTGATGGAAACATTGCGGATAATGTTTGGCAAAAAAAATGTAGAGGTATATTCGGTAGATGAAGCCTTTTTAGATCTGAGCATTTTTTCGCAAAATGAACTGAAAAAAATTGCCAAAGAGATAAAAGATACTGTTGAATTATGGACAGGCATTAAAGTATCAGTGGGTGTTGCCCCCACAAAAGTGCTGGCCAAAGTAGCTAATCGCTTATCAAAAAAGCAGATATCCAAATACAATGGCGTAATGGTATTAGCAAATGAAGAAGAAATTAATGCTGCACTAAAACAAACAGCAATTGATGATATATGGGGCATTGGCAGACAATATGCAAAAAAATTAAAAGAGAATTTTTGCATTTATGATGCGCTGCAATTAAGTAAGATGAGCGAAGAATTTGGGAAAATACATCTCGGTGGAGTTGTAGGTAGCCGCATGCTTCGGGAGCTAAAAGGTGTTACATCAAAAGACATGGAAGAAGAGCTGGTGAGTAAAAAAATGATCGCCACCACAAGAATGTTTGGCAGCCCTGTTGGAGATATTGATTCAATAAAAGAAGCGGTTGCAACCTATACAGCAAGAGCAGCGGAAAAGCTGAGGCGACAACATTGTGCAGCAAGAACTATAAATGTATTTGTTGTAATGAAGGGAGAAAACCACAATGTAGATTTTCGGGGAGCAACTTATGGTGATTCTGTTACACTACCTACAGCCACTTCTTTTACGAACGAACTGATAAAACCTGCCGTAGCCCTTGTGGACCGATTATTCCAGGAAGGAAAGCAATATAAAAAAGCCGGTGTGATGCTGAGCGGTATTGTTCCTGACAATTCCATACAGGGAAACTTATTCTTATCAGAAACAAAAAATTGCGAACGTAAACTAATGGATATGATCGATAATGTAAATTTCAGTCAACGGGATGATGTGTTGAAATTTGCTGCAGTCGGCACCACCAGAAACTGGAAAATGCAACGGAATTTTATCAGCGACCGTTACACAACACGATGGGATGAATTATTTGAAGTGAGTTAATCAAACAATCCCTTTTGTTTTGCTTTATCATCCGGGTCAATAAACGTTGGTTTTTTTAGATTCAATCCACATACCGCATTCATCTTATCAACCAAATAGACGGTTAATTCCGGCGAAGTAGCTTCATCATGCATATGCATAAAAAAATAAAGCTCTTCCATTCCTTTATCTAACCAATGCTTCATTCTTTCAATCCATGCATCAATTCTTTTATAGTCGGAAGAATGCAAACTGTTTCCAACATAACGTATAAAAGTCTTGGGAATCGCCAGGTGCATGTGAGCACAATCTCTTCTTCCAGCAGTATCGGTAATTACGGCACCTATATTATTAGCTTTCAAGAATTCAAACATTTCTTCCCGGATATTTTCTTTCGCAAACCAGTCAGGATGACGAACCTCCAAAAAGAATTGTAAATCAGTAGGTAGTGATTTCAAATAAGCAAACAACTCATCTTTCCGTTTAGGAGAAAAACTATCACTTACCTGTACGAAGATGGGTCCAAGATGTTCTTTAAAAGCTACAATACCCCGGAAAAATTCACTGGTTATAAATTCTTTTCCTGCTAAACTTCCACGATGTGTAACACCCTGGTACATTTTTGGGCAGAATTTAAAATCCATTCCTTTGGCCTTCTCTGCCCACTTGCTTATCCCGGCTTCGCCCCAAATTCTGTAATGTGTAGCATTTAACTCAATGGAGTTGTAATGTTGAACATAGTGTTGTAAAAAATCTTTCTCCTTTGTTTTGGGAGGATAGATTTTCCCTACCCATTCAGGCCTGCCCCATTTGGCACAGCCAATGTATACTTTAGCATCATTTGCTGGCCTATCCTTAAATATTGCTTTATTAGAAGCAGGTTCTTTTGGCAAAGAGAAATCAATACTGTCTAATTCAATTGCTGATACCCG
>CAZXMP010000058.1:0-21919 GCA_964641575.1 uncultured Chitinophaga sp.
CTGCGATCTTTCCACCAAGCCGATTCATCTTCATATTTAATTGCACCTGCTTATCAACGATCTGCTGCTTGGCCTTCTTTTCTACTTCATAAAAATTATCCTGCCGGCTTTTACTTTTGGTTGTTCTTGCCTTGGGCTGCTTACGCATCCACTCTAATTCTTTGCGATAGGTATTTTTTGCTTTATCAATACTTGCAAAATCACTTTCTATTCTTGCAGCTTTCTTTTCCAAATAATTTTGATAATCGCCTTTATGCACATAAATGTTACTGCCTTCCATTTCCCATATTTCATTACAGGCTGCATCTAAAAAGTATCGGTCGTGGGTAACTAATAATAGGGTTACATTTTCTTTATCAAAATAATGTTCCAGCCATTCCACCATTTCCACATCCAGGTGGTTGGTAGGTTCATCCATGATCAGCAAAACATGTTTATGTTCAAAGCCAATATCAATTAATGTTTTTGCAAGAGCAACTCTTTTTCGTTGTCCACCACTTAAATTCTTAACTGGCTGTTGTAAGTGATGGATATTTAATTTGTCGAGAACTTGTTTCACTTTAGCATCAAAATCCCATGCTCCCAAATCATCCATTTTCATAATGGCCTCACTTAATTTTTCCGGGTCGCCGTTTTCGTCCTCTAACAATTCATATTCTTTAATCGCATTAATAATAGGATGGTTGTGAAAGAAAATATTATCCAGCACAGATTTTTCTTCTACAAAGGAAGGTTCTTGCTCCAATAGCACTACATCTACATCTTTATTGATCCACACTTTTCCTTCATCGGCAGTCTCTTTTCCAGCTAAAATTCTAAGCAGGGTAGACTTGCCGGTGCCATTGCGGGCAATCAGTGCAATTTTATCGCCTTCTTCTATATTGAATGAAATATTGCTAAACAGGGGTTGAATACCATAGCTTTTTGTAAGCCCTTCTACAGAAACATAATGCATAGCGGCAAAGATAAAGAAGTATGAACTGGAAGAGTTATTTGTATGAATATCAATTAAGAAAAAAGATGAGCAGGCAAATGACAATGGTGATAGCAAGTAAGACCCAGATTTCTTGTTTCTTTTTCGTGTTATTCTTTTCCCGTTTAATTAAGTACTGTTTAATTAAATGGATGGTTTGTGGGTCTGTATTTATTTTAAGAAGCCTTGCTTCTATTGGCGGCAACAAAGAAAAAGGTAATGGTTTGAGGGTGTTAAGAACAAGCTGAATAATTTCTTTATTGGCAGAAATATCGTTGAATGTATTAAGCTTTTCAACAGTATAATCATTTAATATGTCGCAGATGTATTCTTGCAACCCCATTTTATCCATTCTAAAAACATCCAGTCCTGCTACATACCGGTCCAGTTCGAGCACCTGCTTCAATACGTTAAATGGGGTAATTATAGCCTGGGTCTTTCTTTTACCAATGCTCTGATAATACCATCGTTGTTGCAGGTAATATTCTTTTTTTGAAGGGTTCGTTAGCACTTCATAGGCTTCTTTTATTTCAACAAATTGTACGGCTGCGTAAGGATCATTATGATTTTTGTCAGGGTGAAACTGTTGCGCCAATTGGCGGTAAGCTTTTTTAATCTCCGGCAACGTGGCGGAAGGTTCTATTTGCAATATCCTGTAATAATCTTTTAAATGCATAATAAAGGCGAAGATAATTGCAGACAGTGAACCGTTCATCAAGATTTACATTCTCCGGACACAACTTTGTAAAATACAATTACCTTTATTTATAAACCGAATAACAATGAATAAAATTATTTTTATCCCAGCACTTTTACTTGTTTTACTATCTGCCTGCAACAGCTCAGGTGATAAGGAGAAAAAAGAAACCGATACCACCGCTGCCAGCCATGACCATATGGATCATGGAACTCCAGGCGAAGGAGTGCCAGCACTTCCTGCTGTTCCGGAAGGTGCCAAAGTTTTTTTCGCTAACCTCAAGGATGGAGATGTAGTTTCATCGCCATTGAAAATTGAAATGGGCGCCAGTTCAATAAAAGTTGATACTGCGGGACCAATCCTTGCCGGAGTTGGCCATCATCACTTATTAGTTGATGCTGGCGATTCTGTAGCTACAGGAACAGTTATACCGATGGATTCGGCACATATTCATTTTGGAAGAGGGCAAACTCAAACAGAAGTAAAATTAACCCCCGGTAAGCACAAACTTACGTTGCAGTTTGCCGATGGTCTGCATCGTTCTTACGGTACAATTATGGCAAATACAATAACTGTTGAAGTAAAGAAATAAAATTAATGACCCAACTGCATTGCTACTATCAACACAGTTGCATCGCACTCTTGTACGTTCGGTTCGCTACTCAGCATTTACAAAGAGTATTAATGGATCCGAAATATTTTTATTTCAAATGTTTCCCAAAAAATTCTATAGTCCGCTGCCAGGCAAGCTTGGCAGCGGCTTCATTATATCGGGTCGGTGCGGTATCATTATGAAAAGCATGCTGGGCTCCTTCATAAATATATAATTCGTAGTTCACTTTATTATTCTTCAATGCTTCTTCATAAGCTGCAATCCCTTTGTTCACACCTTCATCCATGGCTCCATAATGAAGTTGAATAGCCGCTTTTATTTTCGAAACATCTTCCACAGCGGGTTGTCGTCCATAAAATGGTACAGCAGCTTTCAATGAAGGAACATTTACGGCAAGACTGTTTGACATAGCGCCACCCCAACAAAAACCAACGCAACCAAATTTTCCATTGCAGTCTTTTCTGGAGGGTAGATAATCAAATACTTTTATAAAATTCTGCAGGTTGTCTTCTGCTTTCAGTTGTTGAAATTTTGCTCTTGCTTCATCCGCATTTTCCGGTGTTCCGCCTAATGAAGAAAGTGCATTGGGTGCAATAGCAAGGTAGCCTGCTTTGGCAGCTCGACGGGCCACATCTTCTATATGTGTATTCAATCCCCTGTTCTCATGTATCACTACAACAGCCGCATAAGGTTTTTCTTCTTTTGGTCTTGCTACATACGCCTGCATATCGCCGTTGATACCGGGGTAGGTTACACGTTCCGTAAACAGATCATCTTGTGGTGTAACGGCTGCATTCGCATAATTTACTTCCAACATGGGCAATATGGTCATTGCTGCTGCAGTGCCGCCAGCTAATACCGCTAAACGCTTAAGAAAATCCTGGCGGCTAAGTGGTTTATGGGTGTACTCATCGTAGAGGTTAATGATGCGCTGATCCATGGTAATTAGTTTAGTTTTTAAAGTTAACAATAATCCGCTGTAAAAGTTTTGATTGCACTTCCGGTTAGTCAGCCCATGTTAACGGTTTCTTTTACTTTACTACAATGTTTTGCTAAAACACATCCTGCATGCTTTTAGCACAACCGCTATGGCATAATAATAGCGTCATACAATCGTAAAAGAAGAATACCTAACCAACACTAAAGTAGAACCAAGCGCAGCCTGGTAGAAGCAGGAAACTTATTCCGGTAATAGTTTTCAAAAGAAACCAGGATGCGTAAAATTCACTTTGGTACTTAAACAATTTTATATGAATTTATTTATTACTTAAAAATTATTGCCCATGAAACGAGTACTGAAAATTTCTGCACTGGCACTCATTGTAGTTCTCTGCAGCTCTCTCCCTAATCCGGCCTCCGCACAATATGATGATGATTATTATGACGATGACCGGGAAGTTTCTTATCAAACTTTTTATGACGAATTAAGTCCTCACGGCCGCTGGGTAGATTATCCGGGGCAAGGTTATGTATGGGTACCAAATGCAGGTCCTGATTTTCGTCCCTACAGCACCAATGGACATTGGGTGTGGACGGATAATTATGAATGGATGTGGGTATCTGATTATGATTGGGGATGGGCACCTTTCCATTATGGACGATGGGATAATGATCCAAGCTATGGTTGGTATTGGGTACCGGGTTATGAATGGTCTCCGGCATGGGTAGCCTGGAGAGATGGTGGTGATTACTATGGCTGGGCACCAATTCGTCCGGGCATTAATATCAGTGTTAATTTTAATATTGGAGGTTACGCACCGCCAATTGATTTCTGGTGCTTTACACCGAGGCGATATATTACTTCGAGAAGTTTGCATGGTCACTTTATAGACAGAAGACAAAATGTGACTATCATTAATCAAACAACCATTATTAATAATTTTAATTATGGTGGTAACTATGGTTTCCGTTCGGGCCCACGCCGTATAGATGCAGAAAGATATACCGGCAGAATTAACCCGGTTCGCTTCCGCAATTCTTCCACTCCGGGAAGAACACAGTTCAGGAATAACGAAGTAAGTGTTTATCGTCCTTCTATCCGGCAGAATACGAATAACAGAAGTATTGCACCACGTCAGTTTGAACGGTATGACAGAAATAATGCTAACAGAAACGATAATGCTTCTAATCGTGGAAACAATCTTCCTAACAGGCAGCAAGGGAATAACAACAATCGTTTTGAAAGAAGGCCGGATGAAAATGTAAGACAGCCACGGAATAATACTCCTAACGATAATAATAATCGCCAGTTTGATAGAAGAACAAACGGTCAAACAAATCGTAACAGGGATATTAATACCCCCCGAAGTACTGAACAACCTAATCGTACACAACCGGGCAATAACCGTAATTTCGATAGAAGAGAGGGTACAACAGACAGGCCAGTTCGTAATAATGATGTAAGAACAACGCAGCCAACGGAAAGATCAAATGGAAATACGAATCGCCAGTTTGAACGCAGACCTGCTAACAATAGCAATCCAAATAGGACAATGGACCGGCCGCAACCCAACAGGGAAGTAAGACAACAACCGGCAAGAGAAGCAAGGCCGCAACCAAGCAGAGAAGTGAGACAACAACCGGCAAGAGAAGCGAGGCCGCAACCAAGCAGAGAGGTAAGACAACAACCACAAGCTCCGCAAAGGAGAGTGGAAGCACAACCTCGTAATACAGAACGTAGAAGTGAAGGAAGTGGAAATCGTCAGCAAGGAAATAGTAATAACGGAAACAAAAGAAGATTCTAGTATTACTTGAAGAGATAGCAATAAAAAAAGACCCCGAATTCGGGGTCTTTTGTTTTATAAAATTGCTTTATAAAATGAGGCTTAGCCTACTTTTTTTACGTTTACCGCATTCATGCCTTTCTTACCTTCTTGCAAATCAAACTCAACTTTGTCGCCTTCTGCTACCTGGTCAATAAGACCGCTTGCATGTACAAAAGTTTCTTTGCTTGAATCGTCATGTTTAATAAAACCGAATCCTTTTTCACCATTGAAAAACTTAACGGTACCTTGATTTTTGTCGCTCATTGTTATTTGTGTTAATGATTAAGTGTATAAAGATAGGCTATAAATGCGGTATTAGAGGAATAGTTGACTAAAACAGTGCTAAAACAAAAGCCCCGGCTCGTTCAAAAAGAGTCAGGGCTTTTGTCTTATGTGTTAATCATTAACCTTTTATGCTTCCGCTTCCATATAACTTTCAACAGGTTCGCAGGTGCAAATAAGATTCCTGTCGCCATGTGTATTGTTCACTCTTGCCACCGATGGCCAGAATTTATTAAGCGTAACATAATACAATGGGAACGCCGCTTCCTGTCTTGTATAAGGATGATTCCACTCATCAGCCGTAACTACAAACTGTGTGTGTGGTGCATTTTTTAAGGCGTTATCTTTTTTATCGGCCTTTCCTTCTTCAATGGCTTTTATTTCCTCCCGAATAGAAAGTAATGCATCACAAAAACGATCTAACTCTGGTTTGTCTTCGCTTTCTGTAGGCTCGATCATAATGGTGCCCGGCACAGGAAAACTCATCGTTGGTGCATGAAAACCATAATCAATCAAACGCTTGGCAACATCTTCTGCTTCTACTTCTGCCGATTTTTTAAATGGACGTAAGTCAACAATAAATTCATGGGCACATTGCCCATTATGATTGGTGTATAATATATCAAATGCTCCATCCAATCTTGACCGCATGTAGTTAGCATTTAAAATGGCATATTCTGTTGCAGCTTTCACACCTTCGTTGCCTAACATTCTTATATAACCATAGCTGATTAGAAGAATTGATGCTGAACCATAAGGTGCGGCGCTAACAGCATTATCGCTTCCTATTTCCACATGTCCTGGTAAATGTTTTGCCAGATGTGCCTTCACACAAATTGGTCCCATGCCGGGTCCACCACCACCGTGAGGGATGGCGAATGTTTTATGCAGATTCAGGTGACAAACATCGGCGCCAATTAATCCCGGTGCAGTTAAACCAACCTGTGCATTCATATTGGCACCATCCATATATACTTGTCCGCCGTGTTGATGGATAATGTCCGTAATTTCTTTTACTGTTTCTTCATACACACCATAGGTACTTGGGTAGGTGATCATGATGCCGGACAAATCATTACTGTATTGCGCCGCTTTCGCTTTCAGATCTTCTACGTCAATGTAGCCGTTCTCTAATGCTTTTACTACTACCACTTTCATTCCGCACATAACTGCACTGGCAGGATTAGTACCATGAGCAGAAATCGGGATCAGCATCACATTTCTGTTATGATGACCGTTTGCTTCATGATATGCTTTGATAGTTAAGAGGCCCGCATATTCTCCCTGTGCACCACTGTTGGGTTGAAGACTGCATGCATCAAAAGCAGTTATCTCGCAGAGATATTTTCCTAATTCATCAATAATAAATTTATAACCTTCTGCCTGGTTAGTAGGTGCAAACGGATGAATCTTTCCCCAATGTGCCCAGCTCAACGGCATCATTTCAGTGGCAGCGTTTAATTTCATCGTACAACTTCCGAGTGATATCATAGAAGTGTTCAAAGAAAGGTCTTTGTTTTCCAACTGCTTGATATAACGCATCATCTGGCTTTCACTTTTATGTGTATTGAAAACCGGGTGTGTTAAATATGAAGACGTTCTTGTTACTGAAGTTGGTATATGATGCAGTTCAGCATCCTGGTGAATATCGAAAGCCACCGGATCTTTATCGTTCTCAAAACAATTGATCAAATCGTATAAATCGCCAACATCAGTTGTTTCATCTAATGAAATACCAATAAGATTATTGTTGATATAACGAAGGTTTATCGATTGTCTTTCTGCTTTTTCTTTGATAGCAGCAATGTCTTTTACTTTCACGGTGATTGTATCGAAGAAATTATCAGACACTAACTCAAAACCTCTTGCTGAAATGGCCGCCGCAGCAGTTTGTGCAAGCAATGCTACTCTTTTGGCAATATTTTTTAAACCATCCGGGCCATGAAAAACGGCGTACATAGCCGCCATATTAGCTAATAATGCCTGTGCCGTACAAATATTTGAAGTTGCTTTTTCTCTTTTAATATGTTGCTCTCTTGTTTGCAACGCCATTCGCAATGCCCTGTTGCCTTGTGCATCTATGCTAATGCCGATGATACGGCCGGGGATATTTCTTTTAAAATCATCTTTGCACGACATGAATGCGGCATGTGGTCCGCCATAACCAAGCGGCACACCAAAGCGTTGTGCAGAACCGATCGCCACATCCGCACCTAATTCTCCCGGAGAAGTTAACAAGGTTAATGCTAACAGATCTGTTGCCATGGCTACATAAGCACCAGCAGCATGAACAGTTGAAATAAAATTGCTGTAATCTTCTATCGAACCTTTATCATTTGGGTATTGAACAATGGCACCGAAATATGAAGCATCAATCGTTGCAGTTTTATAATCGCCTTCTACAATTTCAATTCCAATCGGAATAGCTCTTGTAACAATTACATCTTTTGTTTGCGGAAAAATTTCTCTGTCCACAAAAAATTTAGGACGTTCTATATGATCTTGTTTGTTCAATGTATTAAAGAACATCGTCATCGCTTCTGCAGCAGCAGTAGCCTCATCCAGCAAAGAAGCATTAGCAATTGGTAAACCGGTCAGGTCACTCACCATCGTTTGAAAGTTTAACAAACTTTCCAAACGGCCTTGCGAAATTTCTGCCTGGTAGGGGGTGTATTGGGTGTACCATCCTGGATTTTCAAAAACATTACGCAATATCACCGAAGGGGTGATGCTGTCATAATAACCCTGACCAATGTAGTTGGTAAAAACTTTATTCTTCAGCGAAACTTCTTTAATATGCTTCAGGTATTCATGCTCACTCATCGCCGGTGGAATATTCAGCGACTCCTTCATTCGGATAGCTGGCGGAACTGTATTGCTGATCAATTGTTCTAGATTTTCAGCGCCGATTTTCTTCAGCATTTTCTTAGCATCAGCTTCACTGGGTCCGATGTGGCGGGGAATAAACTCGTTAGATTGTTGTTCAAACAGGCTCATAAAATGGATTTCCTTTTTTAGGATGTAAAAAGATGGGCAAAGTTACGGCTGAAGCACCATAAAAACAGGCTATTGTTGAAGGTGGGGATAAGCGGTTTATTACCGTTCTTTGCAGTATGCAGGAAAAGTTGTTACAGAACTGGGAGAAGAAATCGGGTGAACGCCAAAAGGAATATAAAAAGTATCTCCACAGGGCCAATAAGAATGTGGTGCTGAAACAATTGCCCGAGCTAAATGAACAAGCTTTCGAAAAAATTGATTGCCTGCAATGTGCCAACTGCTGCAAAACCTATTCGCCCCGGTTTACGCCACCGGATATAAAACGTATTAGCAAATATTTGGGTATGAAGGAAGGGGATTTTAAAGAAACTTATTTGCGAACAGATGATGATGGCGATAATGTTTTAAAAGAAATGCCCTGTGCTTTTTTAGGTACCGATAACTACTGCACTATTTATGATATGCGTCCGTCTGACTGTGCAAGATTTCCTTACATGGATGATGACTTTATGCTGAAGCGACAACCCATGGCATTGAAAAACACTTCATTTTGCCCGATAACTTACTATGTGATTGAAAAGTTGATTGAGGCAGAGAAAGGGAAATGAATTATTCGCCTCCTCCGTCACCTCCACCGTCACTGCCGCTATCGCCGATGTCATTGTTATCTGATTCATTCTTATCATTAGTATCTGCGGTTACTGCCGTATCGCTGCTGTTGTTACTAGCACTATTCTCTTCGTTTTTCTTTTTACTGGGTGACGAAATAATTAATCCGTAGATAATTACGGCTGCTATTATGATAATAACAATTTTCATACAATTATTTTATTGTCAACTCATCATACGCCGCACCTAACGGTCTTTGAATACCATCCGTTTTGAACTCTTCACCACCGGGTATAATCGTAGCTTTTAAAACTTCTTCTTTTGTTTTGCCGGCTTTTATTTCTCCTTCTACAAATTTCAACACATTGCCCAGGTAGTCTCTGAATGTTTTTACGTCATCCGGAGTGCCGGTTACTTTATAACCCGTGGCGGCATGACCAAATACATACATCGTTTCTTTATCAAATTTGGCAAGAGCTTTATTTAATACTTCGATCCAGCTTTTAATACTTGCACCTGCTGTACGATCAACATAAGGATGGCGACGGTTAAAAACCAAATCGCCACAGTGCACAATGTTGGCATGTTCAAAATGTACAAAGCTATCACCATTGGTATGACCGGCTCCATAATAATGCAGGCTTACAATATCCGGCCGGTATCTTTTTTGCCAGGTATCGGTGTAAGTAAGGTCTGGGTAGAGTTGTTTGTCTTCCGATTTATTCGCAACAGCGGTTTTTTGTTGATTGAGCAATGAATTTTCATGTGCCATTACATGATCCACTACTCCTTTAAAAGAAATATTACCACCGCTATGGTCACCATGATGGTGCGTATTAATTAATAGCTCAAATTCTTTTTCACCTCTTTTCTTTAATTCATCCAGCAGGTGTTTACTTTGGTCGGGGAATTGCGAGTCCACAAATACCACTCCTTTTGTTGATAACAGGAATGCAATAGTGCCTCCTCTTTCTTCAAATATGCCCACCTTATTACGTAGCATGGTTATTTTCCATGGTTCTTGAAAAAAGGCCGATAATAAATTTTGTTGTGCTAAGGTTAATGCACCAAAAGTGAGTGCTGAGTTTTGCAGAAAGGAGCGACGGTTCATTTGCGTTATTTATTATATAAAGATGAATAAAATTCTAATTTCAACCTTGTAATTATTTTGCTTACTTAGCGGAGTGTAAAATTACCCGTATGAGTTTTTACAATTCCCGGTTTTCCAGAACTGTTCGTTATTTCCTGCATAAGATACGACTACCAAAGGATAAAGAGAATATCAGGATCACTACAGAGAATATCAAAAGCAGTGCCGTGTTAACCGGCGTAAACTTGTGGGTACTGGTAGGTGCTATATTCATTGCATCGCTGGGGTTAAACACCAATTCTACAGCCGTAATTATTGGTGCGATGTTAATATCGCCGCTAATGGGTCCAATAATGGGCTTTGGCCTTGGACTTGGAACCAATGATTTTTTTCTGCTCAAAAAATCCGTCAGAAATTTTGTTGTGATGGTTGTTATGAGTGTAACCACCTCTACCATTTTTTTTCTGCTGAGCCCGGTTAAAGAAGCAGGGTCGGAACTGCTGGGTCGTACCTCGCCAACTATTTATGATGTTTTGATTGCCCTTTTTGGTGGCCTGGCTGGTATTGTGGCAGGTGCCAGTAAGTTGCGGGGAGGAAATGTAGTGCCGGGAGTGGCTATTGCAACTGCATTAATGCCACCCTTGTGTACTTTGGGTTATGGCATAAGCCATTTAAACTGGCAGTATATAATCGGAGCATCGTATTTATTTATGATCAACTCTGTGTTTATTGCGCTGGCTACTTATTTTGTTGTAAACCTGATGGGATTTCCGCATGTAAAACAAGCGAATCCCAAACTACGGAAACGGATCAGGGTGATTATTCCACTGATAATAATATTAATGATTGCACCAAGTATTTATCTTACGTTTCATATTATAAAAAAATATTTTTATACAGAAAGTGCACAAAAATTTCTGAAGCAAGAATTACAGGACGGAGATCATGTGGTGGTTACCAGCAAATTCGATTATGATGCGGCAGGGTCTAAACTGGAAGTTGTATTGGTTGGAGAAAGTTTTGATAGCCTTGGCACAACGGCATTACAAAAGAAAATGGCAAATTATGGGCTGAGAAACTGCGAACTTATTTTATACCAGGGTGCAGATCCCCGTGCTGCGGCCAAAGGCTTGTTTGATGAATTAAATTCTGATGTTGAACTTACCCGATCATCACTCAAAGAAATTTACCTGACGCTTGATAGTCTTAAACGAAGAGTTAGTAAGGTGGCAGTATTGGATAGTTTACAAGCGGATATTGCCCGCCAGGTTTTAAAAAAAGACAGCACACTAAAACATTTATCACTGCAACGTACATTTAGTTTTAATCCTGTACGCAATGCGAATGACACTTTGTGGACCGCTACAGCCACTTTTAAAAATGGTATTACATTTCCTCGGCAGGTAGAATTATTGGCATTGTTAAAAGCAAGATTAAAATCTACAGAAGTAAAATTGCAAATTGAATAAGATTGTTAATATTCAAATTTTCTAAGTGTTGGTGCTTTCAACCAGGTAATGATGACAACGATCAACGTCATACAGCCCCCAAATACAACAGAAGGTGTAACTCCCATCACTCTGGCGGCAAGGCCACTTTCAAATTGACCGAGTTCGTTACTGGAGTTAATGAACATAGAACCCACACTGCTTACACGGCCACGCATATGGTCGGGTGTTTTTAATTGCATAACTGTTCCTCTTACTACTACACTTACACCATCGAGCATGCCTGCAATTAATAAGGCTGCAAAGGAAAGCAAATACCAACGGGACAAAGCAAATAAAATAATACAAACTCCAAAGCCTGCTACCGCAAGAAATAATTTTTTCCCCTGTGCTTTCTTCATAGGGAAAACGGTGAGCAGAATAACTATAAAAATTGCACCAATATCAATAGCTGCATTTAACCAACCAAATCCCATGGGGCCAGCTTTTAAAATATCCTTTGCATAAACGGGTACCATCGCAACTGCGCCACCAAACAAAACAGCAAACATATCAAGTGTAAAAGCACCTAGAATTTCTTTGGTCTTGAAAACAAAACGCAAACCTTCCTTCATACTTTCCCATGTTCTCTTTTCGCCGGATGTGGCCATGGGTGGTTTTGGTTTAAGTTGGGTGAGTATGGCAAAAGCAATTACCAATAAACAACTAACAGTAATGAGTGTGCTAGTGATTCCGATCTTGGCAAGTAATATTCCCCCCATAGCATGTCCAGTTACGGATGCGGTGAGCCAGCTACCCTGGTTCCAGGTAGTGGCATTTTGCAAATATTGGCGGGGAACTGTATTGGCTAATATTGCTGAAAAAGTAGGCCCGGTAAATGAACGGATGATGCCGGTACAAAATATCAATGTATAAATACCAATAGTAATATATTGATTACTGAATTGGGTAGTGATATACGAAGTGGAAATAAATAACAAAACTAATGCTGTGCATAGATAAAAGAATACACCTCGCAGTAACAATTTTCTTTTTTCGCTGGAGTCAATAACATGACCGGAGTACAAGGCCATGGAGATGGCGGGAATAACTTCTGATAATCCAACTAAACCTATGGCAAACGGATCCCCGGTTAATTCATATACCCACCAGGCAACTAGTGTACTCATCATCCTCAATGCCATTATGAAAGTGAATCGTCCTATCATCAGGTTTTTAAATTCGGGAATACGAACGGCAGCGAAAGGGTCGTTGGTTATTTGTTCGATGGTAGAGTTGTCGGCCATTGATGGTGGCAAAGGTAGGGAATGGTGAATAGTGATTGGTCAATAGTCAATGGGAATCGTTACTGAGTTGGTCGGTTTATATTTAAAAGTATTCTATTCGAAAGTTCAATGAGATTTTATGGCAGTGTAACGTAGTGCTGCCCGTCTTCATATTCTTTATCCAGGGCATCATAAATTACCTGCAGGTGTTTTTCGTTGCCGAGAAAATCTGCATTGCTGGCATCAACAAATAATGTTTTTATATGATGCTGTTTAATGTAGTGGGTGTAGGTTTCCTGTATGTTAAACAAATAATCATCTGGAATATTTTGTTCGTAGGAACGATTTCGTTTTTTGATATTGGCTTGAAGTTTAGTAACCGGGGCATGCAGGTAAATCAAAATATCGGGTTGTGATATTTGCTGGTAAATGATCTCAAATAAACGTTGGTAGAGCCGGAACTCATCATCGGGCAAAGTTACTTTGGCAAACAAGAGGCATTTGGTAAAAAGATAATCAGTAATGGTAATGGTTTGAAACATGTCTTTTTGGTGCAGCATATCCTTTTGCTGTTTGAACCGTTCAGCCATAAAAAACAATTCCAGCGGAAAAGCATATTGAGCAGGATTCTCGTAGAACTTTGGGAGAAAAGGGTTGTCCGCAAATTCTTCTAACACCAACTTGGCATTATAATGTTTGGCCAGCAAGTGAGCCAGGGTAGTTTTGCCGGCACCGATGTTTCCTTCTATGGTAATAAAGTTGTACTTCATGAAATCAAGGTCGGTAGTCTTGTAGAAGTTGCAAAATAACTGAAATGCTACTTGCAGGTGCGGTACAAGAATATGTTGTGGATAAATCCACCTAACTCTTTACTTTTTTTACTTCCAGTTCATCTTTGCAATCTTTCAATAGTTCCTTGATTGTTTTTTTTAGTACCGGATGTATATAATCCTTTGCAATCTCATTAAGAGGCAGTAAAGCAAACAGCCTGTTTTGCATTTCGGGGTGGGGGAGTTTCAATAACTGGTAATTATGTACTTCATTATTGTACAACAAAATATCTATATCAATTATACGAGGCCCATATTTTTCTTTTCGTACACGGCCCATTAGTTTTTCCAGTTTCAGTAACCTTCGCATTAATTGCCGGGCGGTGAGGGTGGTTTCCAATTGTAAAGCCTGGTTTAGAAAAGCAGGTTGGTTAGTATTGCCCCAGGCCGCTGTTTCGTATAGTGATGATGTTGCTACTACAGCGCCGCACTGTTCAGCAATTAAATCTTTTGCTTGGGCAAGGGTTTCTTTTCTGTTGCCAAGATTTCCTCCGGTTAATAAAAATGCGGTATTCATCAGGTCGCAAATATCTTTATTTTATCATTGCACCAGTAATTAAATACATTTGCGCACCAACATGAAACAAGGAAAAACTGCTTACAGCCAATCCAGAGCTTTATGGGCTATAACAAGAGCCAGCTTTAAAGCCATTTTTGCAAACCCAAGTGCAATTATATTCAGCATTTTATTTCCCATCATTTTTACATTGATTTTTGGTGCTTTCGGTAGTGGTGGCGGTGTTAGTTATCGTATCGCAATTGCACCGGGTAGTGATACAACACAGGGTTTCTATACCGGTCTGCAAAAAATACCGGGAGTAAAGATTATTGAGTTCGCTGATACTATTTTACGAAATAAAGAATTGTATAAAGGAAGGCTGACAGCGATTCTTTCTATTCAGAACAACCCGGACTCTGCAGGTATGCCCCATTATACAATCGGTATTCGTTCTACTTCGGCAAGTGCTAACACTGTTTTTTCATTTAGAGCTGCATTGGATCTAGTGAAACTGCAATTGGAAAAAATGCTCAATACAGGCTCGGAATCTTTTGTTGACATTGAAGATCCAGTGGTGGAGAAAGTAAGAAAATATCGTTCCATCGATTTTATACTTCCCGGTCAGTTAGGATTCTCAATTTTATTCTCCACTTTGTTTGGTGTTGCGTTTACTTTTTTTGGTTTGCGGGAACAATTGGTTTTAAAACGTTTTTATGCATCACCTGTAAGTAAGCTCAATATTTTACTCGGTATTGGAATGAGTCGTTTATCGTTTCAATTGCTGAGTGTAGTGGTGCTTATTTTGTTCGGACATTTTGCGATGAATTTTACGTTGCATCATGGGGTCATTACCTTTTTCGAGATTATAATAATGACTGTCATCATGCTCTTTCTGCTGATGGGAGTCGGGCTTATTTTTAGTAGCATTGCCAAAAGCGATACATCTATACCATTACTAATAAATTTATTTGGCTTTCCGCAGATGATGTTGTCGGGAACATTTTTCCCTATCGAAGTGTTTCCAACCTGGTTGCAGGGAATTTGCAGAACCCTACCTCTTACGCAATACAATAATGCAATTCGCAAAATTTCTTTTGAGGGATTACATATTATTGATTGTTGGAAAGAAATCGGAATTCTCGGAATATGGATGGTGATTACTTATGCTATTGCAGTGAAAGTGTTGAAGTGGGAGTAGGGAAGAGTCGGGAGTTTGGAGTCGTTAGTCGGGAGTAAACTCCGAAATTCGGAAATTTCAATTTTATGCAAGGTATTTGCTAATGGTGAGTAGAATTACCGTAAGATGAAGAGTGCGACGCAAGGGACGATGATAGTAGCAAACAGTTCGTAACAAAAAATTTTATTTTCTATAATTAGTTATGATGAGATTAATAAAACTGGGGTTGATAAGTGTTGTTGTTTTTTCATTATTGATTACTGCATTTTCGCTGATGATTCCATCGCATGTTCGCATTTCAAAAGCAATTGATATAACTGTAGACAGAGATACTTTATTGAACCAGTTAAGTAATACTGTAAATTGGAAGAATTGGTATCCCGGTGCCGATTCTATACAGCAACTATCAGAAATAACTACCATAACTGACAGTATAGTTATTGCAAAGCAGTCGAGGGCAGAATCTGGTTGGAATTTATATGATGCGGGTATTCCGGGCACACTAACCGTGCAGTGGTATATGGATTTTCATCTGCGTTGGTACCCCTGGGAAAAATTTTCAAGCCTGTTATTGGAAAAAAGATATGGACCCATTATGGAGAAAGGGTTGGATAATTTGAAGAAACAGCTAGAAAAATAGGCTTAGCAGCAAATACTTTTATGCAAGTTATATAACTTTATATTCAATTATCAGTTTGAAGCAAAAAGGAATGATTATTGCTGAATTAACCAACGCCATTAATCAAAAAACTATACACATGAAAAAATTATTATTTCTGCTGGCTATATTAATAGCTGCCACAAGTTTTGGTCAGAGCCCCCGCAAAAGTCCACATGACACTATAAGTACTGAAAACACATCGGTAACGTATGGTCGTCCATATAAAAACAACCGCATAATATTTGGTGAACTTGCAAAATATGGCCGGGTATGGCGGGTAGGAGCTGATGAAGCAACTACGATTACATTTAAGAAAGATGTGAAAGTGGGCGACAAAGAAGTAAAGGCAGGTACCTACACTTTATTTGTTATTCCCAATGAAAATGAATGGACTATTGTTATTAATGCGAAGCTTGGTCAATGGGGTGCATTTAGCTACGAAAAAACAAAGGATGATGATGTAGCAAAAGTAACAGTACCTGCAACCAAACTTGAAAATGTAGTTGAGCAACTTACCATTCGTTTTGTTGGCGAGAATGCGATGGTCATTGAATGGGATAAAACACAGGTAACAGTACCGCTGACCTATTAAGTAAATAATAATCTATTTTTAAAAGGCACAATTTTTATTGTGCCTTTTTTATTAATCAGGGAAACTGATCTTCCCCATTGTTACATTTGGAATACCCTGTCGGTTCTCTCCTAATCTTAACTGGCCCCCTGCTACACATTCATTGGCAAGAATAGCAAACAATATGGCTTCCTTAGCATCAGGATTAACAGAAAGGTCAGTCGTAGTATAAAAAGGTACACCCAGTAATTGTTCTTGTAAGTTTTGCATCAATAAAGGATTGTGCATACCCCCGCCGCTGATGTACACACAAAAATCAATTGTTTTAGGAAAACATCTTTTAATGGCTTCTATAATCATATCGGCAGAGAAACGGTTCAGTGTAGCCATTATATCTTCAACTGGTAATGATTGAGTACCGGATTTCTCCAGGGCGGCATTCAAATAAAAAAGATTGAATAACTCCGGTCCGATTGTTTTAGGAAAGGAAGCTGTAAAAAAAGAGTTTTCTTTAAGCTGTTGCAATAAGGAAGTACTGATGGTGCCTTTAGTTGCTAAGGCAGCATCTTCATCAAAGTATTTGCCGGGAAAATGTTTTTGTATGACGGCATCCATAATGGTGTTACCGGGCCCAATATCGGTACTAAATACTTTCGATGCATCCATATCTCCGGGCAGAAAAGTAAAATTGGCAATACCGCCGATGTTTAGCATGATTCTGTTCTCACCCTTCTTCGAAAAAATGAGATAATCGCCATATACCGCCAGCGGCGCACCTTCGCCTCCGGCGGCAATATGTTTTTGCCTGAAATCGCTTAGTGTAATAATTCCGGTCGTTACGGACATGTGATCGCCATCTCCAATTTGTAATGTGGCGTTGGGATATTCTTCCTGTTTATGCAGCGAACGGGGTGCATGATAAATGGTTTGTCCGTGGCTGGCTACCAGATCAATATCTTCTTTTTTATACCCCCAATTTTTTAAACAATTGTTTACAATAGTTCCTTGCTGAATTGCTACCCACGGATTCAATACACATACTTTCTCCAGATTCGCATCTTTGCGGGAGAAGATCGATTTTATTTTTTCTTTGAAAGATGGTGCATACGGTACCGTTGCAAATTGTAACAGTTCTACTTTGGTGTCCATTCCTTTTCCGGAAATATTACAAAGTGCCACATCAAGTCCATCGAAAGAAGTACCACTCATCAAGCCAATTATAGTTCTGTTTTCTTTTTTTGCAAGTGTGTACAATTTCTCTATGTTGGGATTCATCTTTGCGGGTTTATACCTTTAAAATTACACTTTGTTGATGGTGTTTGTGGGAATGTGTAATTTATTTTGCAAGCCCCGTATTTTTAAAAACTACTATAATTTATTGCTAATATTACTTCTTGTTATATAGCATTGCTGCTGACCGATAGGCAATAGTAGCTTACTGTTTAGTGAACCTGTACTTTATTTTCTGTATTGATGTAGCTTTGGATAATTTTCGTAATTAAAAAATTCATTATGCACTTTAGTCTACGAGCCGGAATTTTTGCAGTTTTAATGCTGAATGTTTTTTTAGTAAAGGCACAGGAAGTGGTAGATACAGCCATGTTTAATGCTGCCGACACTTCCATGCCAACCGACCCAACTACAGATTTTTTTCAGCAAGGAGAAAAAATAACCGCAACGGATAAAGTTTCCCTGGTGATGTTGAATAAAAAGATGATTAAGTTAGGTTCTTTTCTAAAATCAGCAGCTACAGACTATGCTGATCATGTTTTGGCAGACTTAGATAATGACGGTAGAAAAGAATTGCTGATCTCCAATTTTACCGGTGGCGCACATTGCTGTGATGAGATCTATATATTTAAAAATGTTACTCCTACTAAATATCAGCAAGTAGCAAAACTTTTTGCCGGACAAACACTTATTACCCGGAACAATGAATTTATTTACAGCTTTGGAGAGCATTTCGGTTATTTTTTTACTTGTTATGCCTGTGGGTATATCGATACAAGTGATGCTGCACCTATAGAAATAAGAAGCATAGCCTTACAGTATTCTAAAGGTAAAATGGTAATAATGCCAGGCAACCAGGAATTGCGCAGTATTATAAATGACAATCTGGGTAAATTAGGAGAGCTTCCTTTTGAAGAATTAGAAGAAGATATTGCTCAAGACAATGGGCTTCGAAAGGAATTTGCAATGAACCTGGCTGTATATTACTATTCATTCGGAAGAAATTTAACCACTACGCAGGCCTTGTTCAATAAGTATTATAAATACCCCGATGCTAAAAGAGTTTGGCAAGCCTTTGCCAAACAATTGCAGTTTATCCGGAAAGAAAATGTTTTTTAATTAGCCCGGATTTATAAACTTCAGATTTCGTTGTATGCCTTTGAACCTGGTGCGGCGAAGAGGGGAGTCTTTAAAAATACTTTTGAATCCTTCTTCTGTCATCGCTTCCCATTCACTTGTAGAAAGATTTAGCACTTCGGGAATAGGAGAAAAATTTATTTCATTGTGTGGTTTGCTAAAACGGTTCCAGGGGCAAACATCCTGGCAGGTGTCGCAGCCAAACATCCAGTTGTCAAACTTACCTTTCATTTCACCGGGTATCAGCATTTCTTTTAATTCAATCGTAAAATAGGAAATGCATTTGCTTCCATTAACTACTTTATCAGAAAGTATCGCACCGGTAGGGCAGGCATCAATACATTTAGTACAAGTGCCGCAGTAGTCCTTTGTAAGGGGATCGTCGTACAATAACGCTAAATCTGTAATAAGAGTAGCGATAAAATAAAAAGAGCCGCTTTGTTTATTGATAAGATTTCCATTTTTACCTACCCATCCAAGTCCGCTTTTTACAGCCCAGCTTCTTTCCAATACAGGGGCACTATCTACAAAACCCCGTCCATGTACAGCCCCAATGTTTTCCTGTATCAATCGCATTAGTTCGTTTAGTTTTTCTCTGATCACTTCATGATAATCTTTTCCAAATGCGTATTTGGAAATACGAGGTGCATTGTTGCTTTGTTCTTGCTCCGGGTAATAGTTTTTTAATAAGGTAATGACAGATTTAGCTCCGGGAACCAATTTGGTAGGGTCTATTCGCAAATCAAAATGATTCTCCATGTATTGCATACTGCCATGCATTCCTTTGTTTAGCCATTTCTCTAGTTTAAAGGCATCCTCATCTAACGGTGCAGCTTTTGCAATGCCACAATAGTCAAAACCTAATAAATTAGCTGATGATTTAATGAAGGTGGTATTTTTCTGCAGTGGGCTCAACGGGATAGTTTAATTAATAGCATTAGAATTGCGTTTAGGCAGACAAGTTTGGTTTTTTTTATGTAAAATTGAAGTTGAGGATTTAGTTTTTATATCATTTTAATTCTGCTATGAAGTGCAAGCTATTTTTTTTTGTGATCATTCAGCTTTTTTTTGTTGCCGCCGGGGCACAAGAAAAGGTAAACACAAAATTTGGGGATGTAAATGCAAAGAGCTTTGCTACTAAAATATACAGCATCGACAGAAGTGCCAATGCGGTAGTAATTACAGATTTCGGTTCCACAAAAATTGAAGGTAATAGCAAGGGCTGGTTTTCATTGATTTTTAAACATTATAAAAGGGTACATATTCTAAATAAAAATGGATATGATGCAGCCAATGTTTCTATTCCACTTTATGTTAGTGGTCTTGACGAAGTAAAGTTAAGTAACCTTAAAGCCGTTACCTATAATCTGGAAAATGGAAAAGTTGTAGAAACGAAGCTTGATCAGAAGTTGAATGTATTTAAGGAACAAATAGATAAGAATTGGGCAATAGTAAAGTTTACTTTTCCGAATGTAAAAGAAGGTGCTATTGTTGAATTTGAGTATACTACTGTTTCAGATTTTATTAATCATGTGGAGCCCTGGGAGTTTCAGGGAGATTATCCAATATTATGGAGTGAATATAATTTTTCACTTCCCGATTTTCTCGGCTATGTTTTTTTTACACAGGGGTATAAAAAATATCATATTAAAGACAGGAAAACAAAAACAGAATCTTTTCGATTGGTAAACCCGAATGGTGTTAGTACTTCAGATTTTTTATCCTTTAGCATTGGTGTAGCAGATAATAGGTGGGTAATAAAAGATATACCCGTATTGAAGGAGGAGAATTTTATTTCTACACTTAATAACCATGCAAATAAACTGGAATTTCAATTATCTGAGTTAAGGGAGCCATTAACTCCCCAAGTATTTATGGCAAGTTGGCCTAAAGCAGTTGAAGATCTAATGAATGCTGAATTTTTTGGCCAGCAATTAACAAAAGATAACGGTTGGCTAAAAGAAGTTCTGAACCCCCTATTAAAGGGAGAGACTAAGAAATTGGAAAGACTTAAAAAAATCTATGCATTTGTCAGAGATAATTTTACTTGTATAAGTCATAACGGAGTTTACCTCAACCAGTCTATCAGAAATGTTTTAAAAACAAAAAAAGGTACCGTTTCAGAAATAAATTTATTGTTATGCGCCATGCTCCGATACGAAGAATTTCAGGCCGATCCTGTTTTACTTAGTACAAGGTCGCATGGGGTGGCATATGCAGATTATCCAATAATGAGTAAATACAATTATGTAATTGTAAAAACAGCTTTGGACGGTAATAGTTATTTGTTGGATGCTACTGAACCCAGGCTCGGCTTTGGTTATTTACCACTCAGATGTTATAATGGACATGCACGGGCTATCAATGCTACCGTAGATTCGATGGAGCTAACGAGTAAAATGGTAACAGAGCAAAAGTTTACCAGTTTATTTGTAATTAACGACGAGAAAGGATTTATTTCCGGAAGAATGCAGCAAACACCCGGGTACTATGCTTCACTTGATATACGAAACAGAATCAAAGAAAATGGAGTGGAGAAATTGCAAAAGGATATTCAGAAAGCATTTGGGTCAGATATTGTTATAAGCAATTTCGTTATTGATTCGTTGGATAATTATGAAAGCAAACTTGTACTTGGTTATGATTTTGATTTTCCTCCCAATAAAGAAGATATTATTTATTTGAACCCCATGTTTGGAGAGGGGTACAGGGATAACCCTTTTAAATCGGCTGAACGCCTTTTCCCTGTAGAAATGCCCTATGCTTTTGATGAAGTGATCAGCGTACAAATAGATGTGCCACAGGGATACGAAGTGGATGAATTGCCCAAATCGATAGTAGTAAAGCTAAATGAGGATAACGACGGCATTTTTGAATATCGGATATCACAATCTGGAAGTAATATCTCTTTTCGGTCCCGTATAAAAATTTCCCACACTTTCTTTTTGCCCGAAGAATATGATATGCTGCGGGAATTTTTTGGACATGTAGTTAAAAAGCAATCAGAACATATCGTATTTAAAAAGAAAAAATAGTGAAGATAAAAGTGATTATAGCGTTGGCGTTTTTCCTTTT
>CAZXMP010000059.1:0-21887 GCA_964641575.1 uncultured Chitinophaga sp.
TCAAACAAAAGCGATTGCTTTAGGGTTTAATTATAATGGAAAGAGGCAGGAATTAATTGTTTGTTGCGTTCTTCACATCGTTAGCACTCTCCTCAATTTCTTTTTTTACATTGCTCTTTGCATCATTGAATTCACGAACGCCTTTGCCTAACCCACGCATTAGTTCAGGTATTTTGCGACCTCCGAATAACAATAAAACGATAACCAGGATGATGATGATCTCATTTGTTCCCAGCATGCCCAATAATACAGGATATGTCATAGTCAAATAATTAGACGGTAAAGATACTAAGTACTTAAAAACAAAGAAACATTTAATTGCTTGTATTTAGCTCAAAATAAAAAGCCCTGAGTTATTATCAGGGCTTTTCAAATATTTATAAGGAAAATTACTTTGCAACTTCTGCCACAGCCTGGCGTTTTTCACGGATTCTTGCACTCTTACCACTACGCTTACGCTGATAGAACAATTTAGCCCGGCGAACATTACCAGTTTTGTTCATCACAATTGATTCCACATTTGGAGAGAAGAAAGGAAATACCCTTTCAACGCCTATACCGTCAGATATTTTACGAACAGTAAAACTAGCGGTAGCGCCATTTCCTTGTTTTTTGATCACATCGCCTTTAAAAGACTGAATCCTTTCTTTGCTACCTTCAATGATCTTATAGTTAACAGTAATGTTGTCACCAGCTTTGAATTTTGGAAATTCTTTCTTTCCTGTAAGCTGCTCATGTACAAATGCGATAGCGTTCATAAACCTGATTTTTAGGGACGGCAAAGGTAAGGAAAAACAGTTTAAAGTTTGAGGTTTAAAGTTTAAAAGTTTCTTTCCTTCCTATATGCCGTTACTGAAATAATAAAAGGTTGCTTATAAAGCAACCTTAAACTATTAATTATTAAACTATTAATAGATTACCTGGCCACATTCACCGTTCTTTTCTCCCTTATAACAGTCACTTTTATCTGACCGGGGAAGGTCATTTCGGTCTGTATTTTCTGCGCAATTTCAAATGATAATCTTTCTGAATCCTGGTCCGATACACGGTCAGCTTCTACAATTACTCTTAACTCACGACCCGCCTGGATGGCATATGCTTTTTCTACCCCCTCATAAGCCATAGCAAGATTTTCAAGGTCCTTAATACGCTGAATGTATTGCTGCATGATCTCCCTGCGGGCACCCGGCCTTGCACCGCTAATAGCATCACAAGCCTGAATAATCGGAGAGATTACATACTGCATTTCCATCTCATCATGGTGGGCACCAATCGCATTTATTACTGCAGGATTCTCACCATATTTTTCAGCCAGTTTAGCACCCAGTGGTGCATGGCTCAATTCACTTTCTTCATCCGGTACTTTACCAATATCGTGTAGCAAACCGGCTCTTTTCGCCAACTTCACCATGCTTTGGTTCATGCCTAATTCAGCCGCCATTGTTGCACAGAGATTGGCAGTTTCCCGGCTATGCATTAACAGGTTTTGGCCATAGGAAGAACGGAAACGCATCCGGCCTACCATTCTTACCAGTTCTTTATGCAAACCATGTATGCCGAGTTCAATAACTGTCCTTTCACCAATTTCCATTACCTGCTCTTCAATCTGCTTCTTGGTTTTTTCTACTACTTCTTCAATTCTTGCGGGGTGAATACGACCATCGGTTACTAATCTCTGTAAACTGAGGCGGGCAATTTCACGGCGGAGCGGATCGAAAGAAGATAAAAGAATAGCCTCAGGAGTATCATCTACAATCAGGTCAACACCCGTGGCAGCTTCAATAGCTCTGATGTTACGACCTTCTCTACCGATGATCTGTCCTTTTATTTCATCACTTTCAAGGTTGAAAACAGTGATGGAGTTTTCAATTGCTTGTTCGGCAGCCGTACGTTGTATAGTTTGGATGATGATCTTCCGGGCTTCTTTATTAGCCTTTTGTTTTGCATCATCAATGATTTCTTGTTGAATTCCTACTGCTTGAGTATGAGCTTCGTTCTTCAGGCTTTCAATCAACTGGGCTTTTGCATCTTCGGCAGTTAGGTTAGAAATTTTTTCCAGACGACGGATATGTTCTTCCTGGTGTTTCTCAAGCTCTGTTCTTTTGATATTCACCAGCTCTATCTGCCTGTTAAGGTTGTCCTTGATAGTGTCGTTGTCCTTTATTTGCTTATCCAAACTGGCTTCCTTTTGGGTAATGGCCTGTTCTTTCTGGCGGACTCGGTTTTCGGCATCGTTCATTTTCCGATTCCGTTCATTAACCTCTTTTTCATGAACAGATTTTAACTGTACGAAGCGTTCCTTTGCTTCCAGTTCTTTTTCCTTACGGATCGTTTCAGCTCTAAGCTCCGCTTCTTTAAGAATTGTTTGTGATTGAAGTTCAGCTTCTTCTAATTTCCTGGTTGTGTTCTTGGCAAAAATGAGCTTACCCAGTACAAGCCCTATAATAAGGGCGGCTGCACCGATGATGATGGAAAGTATATTCGGGTCCATGAATGTGTTTGTTTAAGTGTGGCACAATGCTTTGATTTAATAGAAACTTCATATTACAGAAGTTTTGTAGTTGGCGAAGATACAAAACGGCGACTAATCCCCGAAGGGTTGAGTATTTTGATTTTCAGCGATTTTGAGCTGTTTTATGATTAAATGAGATATTTGACGGTTCCTTACTGTCCATCTAGTAGTTTTTCGATGGCATTCAGCTGATCAGACAGATTTTCTTTCTCAATACCTGCTGCTGCGCCACTGTGTTGTTCGGTGGCAAACCAGATAAGCACCATGGCAATATAATCCTGCATATCCTTTCCGGCAAAGATGGTTTTAAACTCAATTATCTTGTCATTGATGGTCTTTAAGGTCTTTCGAACCACCTCCTCATCAGAGGGATTGATCTTGATCCGGTAGTTTCTATCGCCTATTACGGCCGAGATGGCAATTAATTCACTCATAATGTTTGAATTTTCAAAATCAATTTACTACATTAGATACCCCGTTAAAAAATAATCTGATCCACTGAAAGCTGCTATGGTTAAGGTCCGCCGGTGAAACACAACAAACTAAATGTTTAAGTCATGTTTGCCAAAATTAAGTCGCTAGTCTTTATTGATGCCTTTCAATTGGAATTGTCAGGTCCCAAAGGTAATTGTCTTCGGGGTGTTTTAAAAGACGATAAAGGAAGCATTTGCAGCACCATTGAAAAAGATATTGCAGCTGATAAAGAACAATTGACCTGGACCGGTTTAAGTGAACTCCCGTATGGCCGATATACCCTGGAACTTTCGCAAGGCGAAGATGAAATGAAGATGAACCTTGTAAAAAGAGTGTAATCTATTTTCCCAGCATAGCAATACAGCGGTCTATTTCTTTTACGTATGCATTGATCCTCTTTTCAAATTCCTTTTTATCAACCTCACCCATTTCACCTGTATTTAATTTCAAAATACTTACCTGCTGTTTTAATTCATCGGCACTTTGTTGTTGGGATTGAATTTTTTGCTGTAGCGATTCTACCTCTTCTTTTAGTTTGCTATTTTCTTTTTGTAAAGCAGTATGTTGTTTCAGCAATTGCTGAAGCTTATCCTGTATTCTTTTTAATTGTTGTTCTGCTGTACTCATACTAAAATTATTTTCTGATCTCTGCTTGTAAGTCAGTTTCCAGTGTCGTCATAATTTTATTCATCCAACCATCAATCTCTTTATCCGTCAAAGTTTTTTCATCATCTAAAAAAGTAAAATTAACGGCTACCGATTTTTTAGCTGCCCCTAGTTTTTCGCTTTCAAAAATATCAAACAGTTTGATGTCTGTCAGTTTGTTCAGCTTTATTTTTTTTACAGTTTGCTGCACCTGCTCCCAGGCAAGATCTTTTGAAACGATCATTGCTAAATCCCTTTGCACGGAAGGAAACTTTGGTAGTTCTTTTATTTTGTTGGTCTGTACTGTTGCTAGTTGAGATAAGGTAGCCCAATTAAGTCCGGCAAAAAACACAGGTTGTTTGATGCCGAATTTATCAAGTATGTTTTTCTTTACTTCGCCTGCGCCTGCAATGATTTCCCCATTTAGTTTGTAAGCGATGTGATTATCCAGTTTAGGCGCCACCAATGTTTCTATTGAAGATGGATGAATACCCAGAGATCTTAATATAGTATCAACAGTTCCTTTCAATAAATAGAAATCAGATGAACTGCCTTTTTGTTTCCAGCTATTTTCTGTTTTATTGCCGGTAATAACGATACAAAGTTTTTCTGCTTCTGCATACTCACCGGAACCAGAAGTGCTGTAAGCTTTGCCAAATTCAAAAAGACGAAGTGAATTATTTTTATGATTCAGGTTGTGTGCTACCGCCTGCAAAGAAGTTTCAAAAAGTGAATTGCGTAAAATATTTAACTCAGCACTCAGACTGTTCATCATTTTCACCATTGTTTGCAATTCTTCTTCTGAAAACCAGGCAGCATTTACAATGGAGTTGGTCATCATTTCATTGAAACCTTGTCCTACTAAATAGTTAGCAGCTTTTTCCCTATATACTTCGGTAGCATAGTTTTCTTCTACTGACGGAGTAATAGTGATAGCATCGGGAATTTGTACATTATCCAATCCATCGATCCGCAGAATTTCTTCCACCAGGTCGGCAGAAAGACTGATATCGGGTTTATGAAAAGGAACAGCTACCCGTAGCTCATCAATTCCTTCTTTGAGTGTTTCAAAACCAAGACTGTTCAAAATATTTTTAACAGCATCGGGATGATAATTTTTGCCACTCAATCTTTTCAGGAAATGATATTTGATAGCAACTTCTGTTTTATGTCTTGGGTCTGGATATACATCTATTATCTCAGAAGCAATTTGTCCGCCGCAAATTTCTTTAATGAGATTTGCTGCTCTCTTCAACACATTGACCGTTGCAGAAATATCAGTGCCTTTTTCAAAACGGCTGGCTGCATCTGTTCTCAATCCATGGCGAAAAGAAGTTTTGCGCAACGTAATGCCATCAAAAAATGCACTTTCCAAAAAAATATTTTTAGTGGCATCCGTTACACCACTATGTACACCGCCAAAAACACCGGCAATACACATTCCTTCTTTATCGTCACAAATCATCAGATCATCAGCAGAAAGTTTTCTTTCTTTTTCATCCAGTGTAATAAATGGAGTGCCTTCGGGCAGGTTTTTTACCACTATTTTTTTACCACCAATTTTATCTGCATCAAAAGCATGCAAGGGTTGGCCGGTTTCATGTTGAATATAATTGGTGATGTCGACAATATTATTGATAGGACGTAAGCCGATGGCTTTTAATTTTTGTTTCAACCATTTTGGCGATTCAGCAATAGTTACATTGGCAATGCTTACACCCGAATAGCGGGGGCAAGCTTTTGCATTCTCCACTTTAACATCAATAGTAAGCGAAGTGTTATCAACTTTGAAACCATTGCCGTTTGGCAGTTTCGGTTTTGCATCTTTTTTATCATGATGATTTAAATAAGCACACACATCCCTGGCTACTCCCCAATGGCTCATGGCATCCATCCGGTTGGGGGTAAGCCCTATTTCATAAATAATATCGTTATAGGGTTGAAAATAATCAACGGCCAATTTACCTATTGGTGTATCGGCAGGTAATACCATTATACCTGCATGAGACGTTCCTAAACCGATCTCATCTTCTGCACAGATCATTCCGTGGCTTTCAACACTACGGATCTTTGCGACTTTCATTGTTAATGGGTCGCCGGTGCTTGGATAAATAGTAGTACCAACAGTTGCCACCACTACTTTTTGCCCGGCTGCCACATTGGGTGCGCCGCAAACAATTTGCAAAGGTTCTGCTCCCCCCACATTTACTTTCGTCAATGTAAGTTTATCGGCATTAGGATGTTTTTCGGTGCTTAATACTTCGCCAATTACAAGGCCTTTTAACCCCCCCTTTACTTCTTCATAGTTGTCCATGCTTTCTACTTCCAGTCCGATGGAAGTAAGAATGCGGCTTAATCTTTCAGGGTCAACAGTTACAGGGAGATATTCACTGAGCCATTTGTAGGAAATCGTCATGTCCGGTAGCTTCTTTTTATTGCTTGCGAAGATAAAGGAAAGGTGCCAAGTAGTGCTTACATAGATAACCGGAAGCTGTTTCCCAGAGCTTAAAAATATCTCCTTACTTTTACGGCAGAACCAACAACAACTAACAACAATCTGATTTTATGGCGTATAATCTTTTAAAAGGAAAACGAGGAATTATCACCGGCGCATTAGATGAAAATTCTATTGCCTGGAAAGTAGCAGAAAAAGCACACGAAGAAGGAGCGACTTTTGTATTGACCAATGCTCCTATTGCCATGCGGATGGGAGAGATCAATAAGCTGGCAGAGAAAACTAATTCGCAAATTATTCCGGCAGATGCTACTAGTGTGGATGAGTTGACGACTTTGTTTACTCAATCGCAGGAAGTGTTGGGTGGGAAGATCGATTTTGTTTTGCATTCAATTGGTATGAGTGTAAACATTCGCAAGAAGATTCCTTATACCGAATCCAATTATGATTATTTCATGAAGGGGATTGATGTATCTGCCATGTCGTTTCATAAAATGCTGGCGGTTGCAAAAAAATTAGATGCCATAAGCGAATGGGGAAGTGTGGTAGCACTAACCTATATGGCGGCGCAGCGTACTTATCCTTTCTATACGGATATGGCGGATATTAAAGCGATGCTGGAGTCCATTGCCCGCAGCTTTGGTTACCATTATGGGGTAGATAAAAAAGTTCGGATCAATACCGTTTCTCAATCGCCTACTAAAACTACGGCGGGTACTGGAATCAAAGGTTTCGGCGATTTCTTTGATTTTGCTGAATCCATTGCTCCATTAGGAAATGCCAGTGCAGAAGATTGTGCTAACTATTGTATCACTCTTTTCTCTGATCTTACCAGAATGGTGACGATGCAGAATTTATTCCATGACGGCGGATATTCTTCTACCGGCGTGAGTAATGAGGTAATGACGAAGTTGGGAGTAGAACAAGGATAGTCTGGAGTTGTGAGTCATTAGTTCAGAGTAAGATCGTTGTGAAATGCCGAGTAGCGAATAGAACGATGAAGAGTGCGACGTCTCGCCTCAGGCGAGAACGATGATAGTAGTAATGCCAGCTAGATAAATAAAAAAAGCCTCCAATTACGGAGGCTTTCAATTTTATACGTCTCGTAGCTTTTCTCTAATATTCATCTTCATTGAACAGAAAATCATCCGTAGTCGGATAATCGGGCCAGATGTCTTCAATGGTTTCGTACACATCGCCTTCATCTTCCAGTTCCTGCAGGTTTTCCACCACTTCCAGGGGTGCGCCTGAACGGATAGAATAATCGATCAGCTCATCTTTAGTGGCTGGCCAGGGTGCGTCTTCGAGGTAGGAAGCAAGTTCTAAAGTCCAAAACATCTGCTAGGGTTTAAAGTAATTTTGAATAAGGTTTTCAGGGTTAAAAGACCCGTAATTTTCCGCAAATGTAGTTGTATTACTGAATTTACCAAATCCTTATTGTTCACGGGTTATTAATGAGTTTTTTAAACAAAATTGACAAGTTGGGGAAATGGAGTTTTGCCACCGGCTTGCTTTTAATGATATTTGATTTTATAATTGAATAATTGGCTGCATGATAACAGGAAAAAATATTCATAAACGCTACGGTACCGTAGAGGTTTTAAAAGGGGTGGATATAGCCATTGAAAAAGGTGGAATAGTATCGATTGTTGGGCCTTCGGGTTCGGGCAAGAGTACTTTGCTGCATATTTTGGGCACACTTGACAAAGCAGATATGGGCGAAGTGAGTATGAATGATACATTGACCAGTTCTTTATCGGCTAAAAAAATGGCGGCTTTCCGCAACAAGCATATTGGTTTTGTTTTCCAGTTTCATCATTTGCTACCGGAGTTTACTGCGTTGGAGAATGTTAGTATCCCTGGCTGGCTGGCGGGCAGAAAAAAAGCTGAAGTAAAAGAAAGGGCGGAAGAATTATTGAAAATGCTGGGACTTGCCCATCGCATGGATAATAAACCGAACCAGATGAGTGGCGGCGAACAGCAACGGGTAGCTGTAGCAAGGGCATTGATCAACAATCCTGATATTGTAATGGCGGATGAACCAACGGGAAATTTGGATTCGGCCAATGCAAATGAGCTGCACCAATTATTTTTTGATCTGCGAAAAAAATTCAATCAAACCTTCTTGATAGTAACACACAATGAAGAGCTGGCGAAACTTAGTGACAGGGTTTTGTATATGAAGGATGGAAAGATTGTTTGATTTGCAGATATGTAAAAGATCACACCCTCGGTTTCCACGGAATTTCCTCCACGTTCATTTGATGCCCTGAATATCGGCTTAGTACAAACAAATAATCGCTGAGGCGGTTAAGATATTTGATGATGATGTTTTCCACCTCTTGCTCTTCTGCTTCCAATCTTACACAACATCTTTCTGCACGGCGGCACACACAACGGGCAATATGCAAATGCGATAAATTAGGATGACCTCCGGGTAAAATAAAATTTTTCATAGGAGGAATAGTTTCATTCATCCGGTCAATTTCTTTTTCTAACAGCTCCACATCTGATTCTTTCAGATCAGGAATTTTCATCTTTGGTTCTTTTACCGGATCGCAGGCTAAAGAGGAACCAATAGTGAATAAACGGTCTTGTACTTCAAGTAATATTTTTTTACCTGCATCATCCGTTAATAAATCTTTGCACAATCCAATATAAGAATTCAATTCATCTACAGTACCATAAGATTCTATTCGCAAATGTGCTTTGGAAACTTTGGTTCCTCCAATTAAAGAGGTAGTTCCTTTATCGCCTGTCTTGGTATATATTTTCATTGCCATAATGCAAGTTTGTAGTTTATTGTTTGTGGTTCATAGTGGAACCCGAACGAGTAAAATGGTTAACAATTGTACAAAGTCTTTTGTTGTAAACTAGTAAGGAAATTTGTGTAATAGGAATATGCAATGAACTATGAACTATGAACCATAACTCTTTTCCCATCACTCTCTACCACACCATCTCTTAATCGCACCACCCGGTGAGCATGGTTCGCTATATCTTCTTCATGTGTAACCAATACAATGGTGTTGCCGGCTGAATGTATCTGGTGAAAAATTTCCATTATTTCATGCGAGGTTTTTGAATCAAGATTACCAGTAGGTTCATCAGCCAGGATAATAGCCGGGTCATTTACCAAAGCACGGGCAATGGCTACCCGCTGGCTTTGTCCCCCACTTAATTCATTAGGTTTATGATGGCTTCTGTCGGAAAGGTTAACCATATCCAGCACATGTTTTGCTTTTTCATTGCGGATCTTTTTTCCGATGCCTGCATATACTAATGGCAATGCTACATTTTCCAAAGCTGTTAAACGGGGAAGTAAATTAAATTGCTGAAATACGAAACCAATTTCTTTATTGCGGATATCAGCCAGGTCGTTATCCTTCATCTGGCTTACATCATGATTGTTCAGAATATATTTTCCGCCAGAAGGTGTATCAAGGCAGCCAATGATATTCATTAAGGTGCTTTTACCGGAACCGGATGGGCCCATCAAAGCCACATATTCATTTTTAAAAATATCAAGAGAAATGCCCTTAAGTACGGGAAGCTCTTGCTTGCCCATAAAATAGCTTTTGAGAATGTTTTCTAGATGAATAATTCCCATTTTATTTTTTAATTACTTTGGGAACCATAAAAAATTGTTCATTGTGCAGGGGTGCATTTTTTAATGCTTCTTTCCGGCTTATGGAACCTTTTATTTCATCTTCTCTCAACACATTTACTTCGGGGCTCATATGCAAAAGCGGTTGCACCCCTTCCAGGTTCAGCTCATTTAACTTTTCTACAAAAGCAATCATTTGCTGCAAATCATTTTTAATCTCCGCTTTCTCTGTGTCATTAAATTGCAGGCGGGAAAGATGAGCCAGTTTGTCTACCATTTCGTCGTTTACTTCCATACGCAAATATAGTCATGAGCCGTGAGTCGGTAGCCGTGAGTCTGGTCGTTTTCAGGCTATTGAACTCCTCCTGGCTCAAGACTACCGACTCCTGACTATTTTATTATCTTCGCCGCCTTATGGATATGCAGAAAAAAATCGTAATGAGTGGCATTCGACCCACAGGTTTTTTACACCTTGGGAATTATTTTGGCGCTGTCAGAAATTATGTTCGGATGCAAGACGAATTTGAGTGCTATTTTATGGTAGCTGATCTGCATTCTCTCACAACTCATCCTGATACAAAAGAGTTGAAGGAAAATGTTCACCGGGTATTATCAGAAAATATAGCCTGCGGACTTGACCCGGATAAAGCGGCTTTGTTTTGCCAGAGTCATGTTTATGAAACCTCAGAACTTTATCTCTATCTCAATATGCTGGCTTATAAAGGCGAGTTGGAAAAAACAGTAACGTTTAAAGATAAAGTTCGTCAGCACCCGGAAAATGTAAATGCAGGGTTATTAACTTACCCTGTATTACAGGCTGCTGATATTATTTTACATAGGGCATCGTATGTGCCCGTGGGTAAAGACCAGGAACAACATTTGGAAATGGCCCGAAATTTTGCCAACCGTTTTAATCATCGTTATGGCGATGTGTTTCCCGAACCACATGCTTTTAATTATGGCGATGAGCTGGTAAAAGTGCCAAGTCTGGATGGAACAGGTAAAATGAGCAAGAGTGAAAATCAGATGGCTACATTGTACCTGAGTGATGATGATGAAATGATTCGTAAAAAAGTAATGAAGGCGAAAACAGATAGTGGACCCACAGAGCCGAACTCACCAAAGCCAGATTATATTGAAAATATTTTCGGGTTGATGAAATTGGTAAGCTCCGTTGAAACAATTGCAAAATATGAAGGCGACTACAATAATTGCGTTATACGCTATGGAGATATGAAAAAACAATTGGGAGAAGATATGGTGAAGTTTATAGCACCCATCCGGGAAAAGGCAGAAGGCATTCGAAATAACCCTGCTTACCTGAAAGAGGTAATGGAAAAAGGGGCCGAAAAAGCCCGCAAAAGTGCAAGAGCTACGATGGAACTAGTTCGGCAGGCGATGGGACTCAATTATTTTTAAAAATACACTGATTCAACCTCATAATTACCAAAAGAAGTTTTACTTTGAAGCCCTCCCGCATTTGGGATTTGGAAATTAATATTGGAATTTCTCTAACATGGCAAAATCAAAATCAAAACCAAAGCATATAGCGGTGGCCGGTAACATTGGTGCCGGTAAAACTACATTGACTGAAATGCTAAGTAAGCATTACAAGTGGATACCGAATTTTGAAGATGTAGACCACAATCCTTACCTGATGGATTTTTATGAGGATATGCCCCGCTGGAGTTTTAACCTGCAAATATTTTTCTTAAACAGTCGCCTTCGCCAATTGGTAGAAATACAAAAAGGTACAGAGACGGTTATACAGGACAGAACTATTTATGAGGATGCCAACATCTTTGCTCCCAACTTGCATGAAATGGGATTGATGAGCAAAAGAGATTTTGATAATTATTTTCATTTTTTCCAAACATTAAAAACATTGGTGCAACCTCCCGATTTATTAATATACCTGAATGCATCAGTACCAACACTGGTAGGGCAAATTCAAAAAAGAGGAAGGGAGTATGAAGAAAATATCCGCCTTGACTATTTAAAGAAACTCAACGAATATTATAACAAATGGATCAGCGAATACAAAGAAGGCCCATTGCTGGTAATTGATGTTGACAAAAATAAGTTTGGCGAAAAGGATGAAGATCTTGGTGAGATCATTCGCAAGGTAGATAGCCAGTTGTACGGGTTGTTTTAATAACCTGCATAATCTTCATATTCTTCCAGCATCTTTTCAATTTTTTTCAGCCATTCGGCTTGCTTTTCTTTATTAATGCTGTGGCGGGTTTCTCTATCGTAATCATTTTGCGTTTTTTCTTTTTCGTCGAGAATATCCTGATATATTTTCTTTAAGTCTTTCTCAAACGTTTTAGAATTAAACTTATAGGTACTCATTTTCATATGCAATTTGCGGGCAAAAACTTCCGCAATATCAAAATGGCCTTGTTCATGACTAAGTATATAAGCTGTTTTGTGCAAACCCCAGGAACGGGTTTTTGAAAAACGGGATTGGATTGTATAGCTGAAGTTAGAATTTTTAATATGGTACTCTATTGCCAGGTAAGTAGTGGTGGATGCTGCTGCGTCACTATTTCTATCAACATTGCCTTTATAATCTGCCCAGGTAAGTCTTTTTGAACCATTCCACTCAAGCAATTCTTCATTAGCAGCCTGTGCGTGGGAAATAGCCGACTTGCTACCTAAAAAAAGAAAACTAATGTAAAGGAGTAAAAATTTCATAGCTAGTAAACAACGTAAAGTCGCACAAAAAGTTATAAAGGAGGGCAACCGTATCGTTAAAGTAAATTAAAAACCCCTGACACATAATGCCAGGGGTTTTGTTGGTCAACCGTCCAAAGTTGCTATTTTAAGCTTTAGGTGCTGCAGCCAATACTTCAGCAGAAACACCATCAGCGTATTTTTCAAAGTTCTTTACAAATAATCCGGCAAGGTATCTTGCTTTCTCTGTAAAGGCTGTTTTATCAGCCCAGGTATTAATCGGGTTTAATACTTCGGCCGGTACATCAGGGCATTCTGTAGGAATAGCTACACCAAAAATCGGGTCAGTAATGAAGGTAACATCATTCAATTTTCCTTTTAATGCAGCGGTGATCATTGCTCTTGTATATTTCAATTTCATCCGGTTACCAACGCCGTATGGTCCACCGGTCCAACCCGTATTGATCATCCAAACATCAACTTTATGCTCCTGCATTTTTTTACCCAGCATATGAGCATATTTGCCCGGATGTAAGGGAAGAAATGGTGCTCCGAAGCAAGCACTAAAAGTTGGTTTAGGTTCTGTTACTCCCAATTCTGTTCCAGCAACTTTAGCAGTGTAGCCAGAAATGAACTGGTACATGGCTTGTCCAGGTGTTAGTTTAGAAATAGGAGGTAACACCCCAAATGCATCACAGGTAAGAAAGAAAATATTTTTAGGCAATCCGCCTACTGATGGCTCTTGTGCATTACTGATAAAATGCAAAGGATAAGAAACCCTGGTATTTTCAGTAATAGAAGCGTCGTCGAAATTTATTTTATTAGTGCCAGGAAAGAAAGTAACATTTTCTACCAAAGCACCTGGACGGATGGCATTAAAAATCTCTGGTTCTTTTTCTTCTGTCAGGTTAATTGTTTTTGCATAGCAACCACCTTCAAAGTTGAAGATGTTATCTGATGTCCATGCATGTTCATCATCGCCAATTAATTTTCTATTGGGATCGGCACTCAATGTTGTTTTTCCAGTACCACTTAAACCGAAGAAGATAGCTGTATCACCATCATCACCCATATTAGCACTACAGTGCATACTCAATACATTTTTTTCGTGTGGTAAAATGTAATTGAGAATGGTGAAGATGCCTTTTTTTGTTTCACCGGTATAACCAGTGCCGGCAATTAGTATCATTTTATGTTTGAAAGAAACTACAGCACCGTTATGTTGCCGGGTACCACATTCTTTCGGATCGAGTTTTAATCCCGGAACGGAAATAACATGCCAGTCTGCTTCAAATTTTTCTAACTCTTCTTCAGTGGGCCGCAAGAACATGTTATAGGCAAACAAATTATTCCAGGGCTTTTCATTTATCACCCGAACATTTAACCGGTAACGGGGATCGGCGCAGGCAAAACAATCTCTTACCCAGATTTCTTTTAAAGAGTCTAAATAACTGGTAACCTTATCAAAAATAATATCAAAGTATTTTGGCTCAATGGGAATGTTGAAATCATTCCAATGAACGGAATCAGCCGTGGTTTCATCTTTAACGGTAAACTTATCTTTTGGAGAACGACCGGTAAACTCTCCGGTACGAATTACCAAAGCACCGGTATCATTTAATACACCTTCGCCAATGCGAATAGAGTCTTGTACTAACTCTTCGGGTGATGATTGATAATGAACAGATTCAGTGTTTTTCAAACCGAGTTTCAGCAGGTTCTTCACAGGGAAGGGAATAGTTGGAACTGACATATAGGCAATCGTAATTTGTTGAAGGCACAAAGGTAAGTGACAAAGGTCTTCAAACCCAAACAAGTGTTAGCGCTACACATTAATAAGAAGCTAAAATTTTAGCTATCTTTTTGGCTGTTATTCATTGATTAATATTCCTTTTGTATAAAATTGAAGGAGATTAAAAAAACCTTGAATATTTTTAAAATCAGGGTTGGTTTTCCACTTTTGTGATGAATGACAATTGGCCAATGTATTTGCTTGTTATCTTTAGTCGCCTTTAAATTAAAGTATTAATTAAACGAACTTAGCTTCAAAACCAAATGCTTATGAAATATTTACCCCTCAATCCTGATATATTTATACAAAACAGGAAACGCTTTGTTGGACAGATGCAGAAGAACTCCATTGCCATTTTTGTGAGTAATGATGAAGTTGCTTCAAATGGAGATGCGATCTATCATTTTAAACAGAACAGTGATCTTTTCTGGTTGAGTGGAGTTACCCAGGAAGATAGTATGGTGATTCTTTTTCCTGACAACCCGGATCCAAAATACAGGGAAGTATTGGTGTTAGTTCGCCCCAATGAATTAAAAGAAAAATGGGATGGAAAAAGACTTCGTGTAAATGAAGCACAAGCTATTAGTGGTATAAAAACCATAGTGTGGCTAGATAGTCTTGATGGTTTGTTGCAACCTTGGATTCATTTAGCAGATAATATTTATCTCGATAGCAATGAAAATGACCGCAAGGCAAATCTTGTTCGTACCAGAGATTATCGTTTTATAGATGAAATGAAGAGTCGTTATCCGCTGCATAATTATTTAAGAGCCGCAAAGATCATGAAAGAACTGCGGGGAATAAAAACAGCAGAAGAAGTAGAGGTAATTCAAAAAGCAATTGATATAACTGATAATACATTCCGCCGCTTATTAAAATTTATTAAGCCGGGGGTAATGGAATATGAAATTGAAGCAGAAATTGTTCATTCATTTTTATCGCAGCGGGCAACAGGGCAGGCATACGGCAGCATTATTGCCAGTGGCGACAGGGCCAGGACATTACATTATGTAAGTAATAATGCTGAATGTAAAGATGGCGAATTGATATTGATGGATTTTGGAGCAGAGTATGGAGGTTATTGTGCCGACCTTACGAGAACGGTACCTGTAAATGGAAAATTTGGCCGCAGACAAAAAACTGTTTACAATGCTTGCCTGCATTTACATGATTATGCAAAAAGTATTTTGAAACCCGGCATTAGTATTCTTGATTATACCGATAAAGTAGGCGAAGAAGCTACACAACAATTCCTGAAAATTGGATTGATCAGAAAATCAGATGTGAAAAATGAAGATCCGGAAAACAGGGCATACCGCAAATATTTATACCATGGCATTTCTCACCATTTGGGTATTGATGTGCATGATTTAGGTACCAGAACAGAGCCGATAAAGGCCGGAATGGTATTTACTGTAGAGCCTGGTATTTATATTGAAGAAGAACAAATGGGAGTTCGTATTGAGAACAATTTATGGATCACCAGGAATGGTAATAAAGATTTGATGAAAAATATTCCTATTACGGTAGAAGACATAGAAGCGTTGATGAAGAAATAAATTTATCTTGCCTGCATGAAGAACATTCCTAATTTTTTTACTTTATTAAATCTGTTTTTCGGCTGTCTTGCCATTGTTTTTACGTTACAGAACGGTATTATGATTACCGTTGATGCTAATGGCACAGAGCTACTTTATATTCCAGAAAAAATTTGGATGGCCTCTTTATTTATTGGCATTGCAGCCGTAGTTGATTTTTTAGATGGCTTTGTAGCGAGGCTTTTTAATGCTAGTTCAGAAATGGGTAAGCAATTGGATTCACTGGCCGATGTAGTAAGTTTTGGTGTAGCTCCGGCAATAATCATTTATCAATTTCTTCGACTCAGTTTTGCGCAACAAGAGGGTGGGGTAGATGTTTCTTTACTGTGGCTAATGCCAGCATTTTTATTGCCTTGCGCAGCAGCATGGCGGTTGGCAAGGTTTAATTTGGATACCAGCCAATCATTTTCATTTAAAGGGATGCCGGTACCTGCGGCCGGAATATTTGTTGCTTCGTTACCATTAATTTATTGGAATGTAAATGAAGATTCAATAAGGAACCTATTACTCAACAACTGGGTTTTATATGGTATCATATTACTTCTTTCCTGGTTGATGGTGTCAACACTTCCACTAATGGCATTAAAATTCAAAGATTTCAGTATAAAAAATAATTGGCCGAAGTTCTTATTGGTAGCAATAGCTATTATCTCTTTTATTTTATTGAAATGGCTGGCTATTCCGCTTACAGTGATGGCCTATGTTAGACCCACAAGGTAAAGCCGTAATGGGTGGTTTGGAAAATCTTGGTCTTTCAGGAGTAGAAGATGTACGCATCGGAAAAAACATCACCCTACAGGTAAATGCAGACTCGCCGGATAAAGCAAAACAAATTGCAGAAGAAGCAAGTAAGAAATTGCTGGCAAATCCGGTTATGGAGTATTTTGAAGTAAGTGTTAATTAGCCGATGAGACAATTTGATAATTTGGCAATTGATAGTATTATTTCATTTTCAAACCGGCACATTTTCAAATTTTCAAATTGATGCTCTACCTTGTCCCTACACCCATCGGCAATTTAAAAGATATCACCCTTCGGGCCATTGAGGTATTAAAAGATGTGGATCTGATCTTAGCAGAAGACACCCGTACCACTTCCCATCTGCTAAATCATTATCAAATCACCAAACAACTTTCGCCGTATCATCAGCATAATGAACACCAGGTGTTGAAACATTTGGTAAGCCAGTTATTGGAAGGCAAAAAAATGGCTGTTGTAACGGATGCTGGTACACCGAGTATTTCCGACCCTGCTTTTTTGTTGGTAAGAGAATGTATTAAAGTAGGTGTAAAGGTTGAATGTTTGCCCGGAGCTACAGCATTTGTTCCGGCATTAGTGAATAGTGGTATACCTACTAATCGTTTTTGTTTTGAAGGATTTATTCCGTTGAAAAAAGGAAGACAAACCTTATTAAAACAGTTAGCCGAAGAAGAACGAACCATGATCTTTTATGAATCACCGGTACGATTAGTAAAAACATTGGAAGACTTTATTACTTATTTTGGCGAAAACCGGCAATGCAGTGTAAGCAGAGAGTTAACAAAAATGTTTGAAGAAAATAAGCAAGGCACATTACGGGAAGTAGCTACCCATTTTAGTGAAAAAACGGTGAAAGGAGAAATTGTGATTGTGGTGGCAGGAAAGTAATCATTGATAGATGCTAAGAAAAAATTCCAGTCAGGCTTTTCGCAAATGCCGAGTAGAATTCCCACAGTACAAGAGTGCGACGCAACAGCCGATGATAGTAGCAATTAGCTGGCCACAACATGTTTTCAACCCCCGTTGATATTTATAGCATTTCATTATAACAATCCGGCACTATTTTTACAAAAACATTGACTTACTAAAACCCACCTTGTATGAAGTTCATCCACCTATTAGTATTTATTTTTGCAACCGCACTAATTTCTTTCCATGCAACTGCACAGGTAACAACTATTCCGGAACAAGCAAAGGAAAGTTTCTTTAAACAATATCCCGATGCAAGGAATGTAAAATGGGAAAACAATGTAGTAAATGTAAATGTGCGGTTTGAGCAAGACAGCAGTATTATGAATGCTGAATACAGCAATAAAGGAATCTGGAAAAATACATTGAAAGACTGGACTTATGACAAGCTAACGAATGATGTAAAAGAAGGGTTTAATAAAAGTAAATATTCCGGTAGAGAGGTTACAGATGTAAAGGTGTTGTATTTGCCGGGTTATGTGATTCAATATCGGCTGAAAGTAGAAAAAAGTGGATTGGAGAAAAAGTATTTGTTCTTTAGCACCGAAGGCAGATTGATGAGAAGTAGTGTTACATTATAATAATTTCTCTTATTTGTTTAAGGGGGAATGGGCAAATGACCGGTGGTATTTTCAATGCCGCCGGTCAATTTTCTTTTTCTTATAACCATCCTTTACCGAAATTTACCATCTTGACCATTAAATAGAACACATGAAGAAAATAACAACACTTGCTTTACTGATTGTTACACTGCAATTTTCAACATACGCACAGCCAGATCGCTGGCAGCAACGGGTAAAGTATGTGATGAATATTGATATGAATGTGCAGACCAATCAATTTACAGGCAAACAAAAACTGGAGTATTGGAACAACTCTCCTGATACTTTGTATAAAGTTTTCTATCATCTTTATTTTAATGCTTTTCAGCCGAATAGCATGATGGATACCCGCAGCAGAAGACAAGGAAGTGTAAATGGCCCCGGTGGAAGACCTGATTGGGACGGAAGAGTGAAAGACAGGATATTGAACCTGAAGCCAGATGAGATCGGTTATCAAAAAATTCTTTCCTTAAAGATGAATGGTCGTCCGCAATCTTTTAAAATGTTGGAAACAATTTTAGAAGTGAAATTGGATAAGCCCATTCTTCCAAGATCGAAAGTAACATTCGATATGGATTTTGAAGCACAAGTGCCATTACAAATAAGAAGAAGTGGAAGAGATAATCCTACTTCAAAAGTTCGTTATTCTATGAGCCAGTGGTACCCGAAATTGTGTGAGTATGATTATGAAGGCTGGCATCCAACACCGTATGTGGGTCGGGAGTTTTATGGTGTATGGGGAGATTTTGATGTAAGTATCTCTATCGATAAAAAATATATTTTAGGTGGAACTGGTTATTTACAAAATCCCAATTCAATTGGATATGGGTATGAAAAGGCTGGTATAAAAGTAAACAGACCTGCGGGTAATAAATTAACCTGGCGTTTTATTGCCCCCAATGTGCATGATTTTATGTGGGCTGCCGATCCCGAATACATTCATAAAACAAGAACCGTAAGAGATAGCATCACCTTGCATCTTTTTTATAAACCAACAAACGAACCAGCGGAGAAATGGGAGAAGATTTTGGATGATGCTGTTGCGGTAATGCCAATGCTGGAGAGTACGTTTGGTGTGTATCCATATAAGCAATACACTTTCATTCATGGTGGCGATGGAGGTATGGAATACCCGATGGCTACATTATTAGTTGGTCCGGGTGCATGGCTGCATGAGTGGTTGCATAACTGGTATCATGGTGTTTTAGGAACCAATGAATCGTTGTATGGATGGATGGATGAAGGGTTTACCACCTATGCAGAAGACAGAGCTGATGCATTTCTTAGAAATAGCACAGCGTTTGCTTTTGATGGAACTTACCGCAGCTATTTTTCATTAAGCAAAAGCGGTAAGGAAGAGCCGCTAAGTACACATGCAGACCATTACAATACCAATGCAGCTTACAGTCCTGCCGTATATTCAAAAGGGGCGGTATTTATGGAGCAGCTTGGGTATATCGTTGGAGCACCTGTAAGAGATAGAATATTGCTGGAATATTTTAATCAATGGAAATTCAAACATCCGAATGCTAATGACTTTATGCGAATAGCAGAGAAGGTTAGTGAAATGAAACTGGATTGGTACAAGGAGTATTGGATCAATTCTGTAAAAACAATCGATTATAATATTGATAGTTTGTGGGAAGAAGGAGGTAAAACAAAAGTTCGCTTAAGCAGAATTGGTTTAATGCCGATGCCAATTGATTTGCAGCTTACTTTTAAAGATGGTACAAAAGAGCTGCACTATATTCCAATGAGCCTGATGTTTGGCGAAAAGCCGGTAGAAGATGTTGCTGTTCCCCGAATAAATTACGATGCATGGAAATGGACACACAGTACTTACATTATTGAAACAAGCAGAAAGCTACTTGATTTTACAACTGTTGAAATTGATCCATCTTTACGAATGGCAGATGTAGATAGAAAAAATAATAAGCTTGAGTTGAAATGGTAAATCTTCATCACATTAAATAATTACAAAAGCCCTCCGTGATTAAATCGGAGGGCTTTGCAATTTTGATTAGAACCCCTTTGTTTGCTTGCTCAGGTAAGGTTAATGGTTAACGGTTATAAGGGATCAACTGTATTCAAATATGTATATCAAATGTAAGTGGATGGGTATTACCCCACAATACCACTTTAGTGGTATATTTTGCCTAAAAATGAAGTTCGTCCGGCAAAAACCTGCAAAAAAATCTGTTTTTGGCAGTAAAATACAGGCACAAATCATTTTTGAGCAAAGTCTCAGTAAGTGAATTTTATCTGCCGTAAAACTTATTTACTGCAGCCACCCGGTTGGTTACATGTAGTTTCTCGTAAATGTGGTACACATGTTTCCGAACTGTTTCAGGCGAAAGGAAAGTTTGCGAAGCGATTTCTTTATACATCAAACCTTTTGATAGTAGTTCTAATATTTCTTTTTCCCGGTTGCTTAATATATTGAGCTCTTCCGTGTTGCTATTATTTTTCATCGATTGCTCCTGGAAAGCGGCCACTACTTTTCGGGCAATCTGGCTGCTCATTGGCGCACCCCCTTCATATAATTCACGGATGGCTTCCAACATGCGGGCCGGGTCTGTTTTTTTCAAAATATAGCCGCTGGCACCAGCACTAAGCGCTTCAAATATTTTTTCATTTTCTTCATACACCGTACACATCATAAAATTAGTATCGGGTATTCTTGGTTTCAGCACCCGTACTACATCAATGCCATTTTCCGGACTGTTCAAGTTAATATCCATCAATACCACATCAGGTTTTAGTATGGGTATTTGAACAACTGCATCTTCTGCTGTAGCAATGGTAGCAATACATTTGTACCCGTCAGACATGGTGATTATCTCTTCTAGTGCATTGCGCAATTCTCTGTTATCATCAACTATGCAAACGGCAATTTGTTTCATGAGAGTAAAGTTCAGCTATAAGTTAGAGTTTGGCAATACCACTAAGTGGTATATTTTCTAGCGGGTAACATACAACAGAAACTTCTCTTTAAAGAATGATTCTGCAAAAATTTCTGATAATTCGATAACCCTGGGGCGGGTCATACTTTCCTGTACTTCAACGGCTAAGTCGCCGCCTTTCAGGCAAATAAGTCCCGGAGTAAACTCAGCCGCAGTTTTAATTTTCAGCAATGGCTTGCTCCATCTCCATAGATCTTTCAGTGGAGCAACGGCTCTGGATACTACAAAATCAAATTTCCGGTTCTTTACATCTTCGATCCGGCAGTGTTGTGTGGTAATGTTTTTTATGCCGGCTCCTTCTGCAACGGCTTCTACCACTTTTAATTTTTTGCCGATACTATCTACTAAATGAAATTTTACATTCGGAAAAAAGATGGCCAATGGAATGCCGGGAAAACCGCCACCTGTACCGAGATCAATTACTTCACAGCCATCCGGAATGTCAAAACTGGCAGCAATACTCAATGAGTGCAGCACATGCTTTTCGTATAAGCTATCTATATCCTTACGGGAAATAACATTGATCTTTTCATTCCATTCTTTATACAAACCATCCAACAATTGAAATTGCCGGATTTGCTCGGGAGAAAATTCGCTAAAATATTTAAGTAATAATTCCATTTGGATATTTCTGTTGACTATGCACTGTGGTCTTTTCTTACCAACCCTTTCTTGGTTTTTTCCACAATGCCGGTGCAAAGATGATATAATAAAAGAACATCCACATATCCAGGAATAGGAACCAGGGCCATAGGTCGCCTTCTCCCATTTTTTTCATTGACTTATTAAGTACAAATGCCTGCAACACCAAACGTAATCCGAAAACGGGCAACAC
>CAZXMP010000060.1:0-21825 GCA_964641575.1 uncultured Chitinophaga sp.
GCACCAATAGCCATCCTATCGCTGATGGTAAAAATGGCATCGGGTCTTTTCTTCATCGCCAGTAATTCTTTAGTGGCTACATAAGCATAATCCTGGTTAAAATCACAATAGATGATAAGATCGCTGTCAGGCTTTATCTTATATTTTTTCAACGCTTTTAAATAACCATCCAATCGTTGATTACTGATGCCAAGATTTTTTGGGCCGGCTAATATGGCAATACGTTTGTATCCTTGTTCAATTAAATGTTCTGTAGCCTGGAAACCGCCATCTTCATTATCTATCTTAACACCCGGAGCTTGTAAGAAAGGAGTAACACGGTCAAACACTACCATCGGCATGTTTTTCGCCTGTATTTTTTTAAAATGGTCAAACACTTTTGTTTCACTGGAAACAGAAATGATAAATCCATCAACAAGACTATCCAGCAATCTCCTGGTGTTTACTATTTCTCTGCCGAATGATTCATTGCTTTGGCATACCATTACCGTATAACCTGCTTCCAACGCCACCTCATCAATGCCTTTTACCATGGTTGATAAAACATAATCAAGGTTAGGAACAATCACTCCTATATTATGTGTTTGTTTTTGCTTGAGGCTTAGTGCAAGTTTGTTAGGTTGATAATTTAATTCTTCCGACAAAGCCATTACCGCTCTTTTGGTATCAGCATTTACATCAGGTGCATTACGCATTGCTCTCGACACGGTGGAGATGGAAATATTCATTTGCTTGTCAATATCTTTTATTGTGGCGGGATTATTCTTGGTTTGTTATCATCAGGGGCTATAGCTATTAATAAGAAGGTTACGGAAATACCGGTAGCGTTGCCGGTAACGTTCTCGGAAGCTTATTTTTAGATTAATTTCAGATTTTTGAATTATTTCGTCAGTATCTGTGAAATATTAGCATATTAATAGAAATCTTCTAATCAACAAAAAAAATCGTAGTTCACATTTCCACCTAATATTACAACGGAATGCTTGCCAAAGATGAAAACATGATACATTCACAACCCTTATGGTTGTTGAATTAAAATTTACAAATCTCTTCTGGCAATAATTTCCGCCTTATCCTCTACAGTTCGCAAACAAGTTTTTTTTACGCATTGAATGTATAGTATGTATTCATTAAAAGGAAAAGTAGCAATTGTAACAGGCGGAGCCAGGGATATTGGACGACAAGCATCTCTCAAGCTTGCAGCAGCAGGAGCAAAAGTTTGCATTAATTATTTTGGAAATAAAAATTTAGCAGATGAAACACTGCAACTGATCAAAGATGCAGGTGGGGAAGCAATTGCTGTGCAGGGCGATATGACAAAAGCCACAGATGTAAAAAAAGTGGTGGATGGATGTGTTGCTGCTTATGGAAACGTTGTTCATATATTAGTTAATGTAGCCGGTGGATTGATGGGAAGAAAACCATTAGCTGACCTGGATGAAGAATTTTGGGATGCTGTAATCGCTGTTAACCTGAAATCTGCTTACCTCGTTACAAGAGCTGTGGTTCCGCATATTACTGAAGGCGGTGCTATTGTTAATTTCTCTTCTCAGGCAGCAAGAGATGGTGGCGGTGGTGGTGCATTAGCTTATGCAGCCGCAAAAGGTGGTGTGTTGACTATGACAAGAGGCCTTGCAAAAGAACTTGGTCCGAAAGGAATAAGAGTGAACTGTGTTTCTCCCGGTATGATCAACACAACTTTTCATAACACATTTACCAAGCCGGAAATAAGAACAAATGTTGCAGCAGGAACACCGTTGCGCAGGGAAGGCGAAGCAAGAGAAATAGGTGATTTGGTATTATATCTTGCAAGTGATGCTTCTTCTTTCATTAACGGTGAAAGTGTAGAGATAAATGGCGGAACCTATTTCGCTTAGTGTTAGATTATTTTTTGGTTACAGGTTAATAAGATAAAAAATGCGATTGCTTAAAACGATATTCTTACTGCTGATGCCAGTGTTGCTTCAGGCACAACATCCACTTACATTTTTTACCCGCACAGAAGCTGCGGCAGTAAAAAAGGATATTAACCGCTACCCCTTACTCACCCGTTCCTACAATGAAATTAAAAAAGAAGTAGATGTATGGCTTGGAAAAGATGTAGATGTTCCTTTTCCAAAAGATCCGGCAGGTGGTTACACACACGATAAGCATAAGTCTAATTATATGCTGATGTTCAACAGTGGTGTATTGTATAATCTTACCGGAGATGCGAAATATGCAGTGTTGGTGAAAAAAATGTTTTTGAAGTATGCGGTGTTGAACCCTACATTAAAAAATCATCCACAGGCAACCAGTAGCTCACCCGGAAGAATTTTTTGGCAGGCATTGAATGATGCTAACTGGTTGGTTTATGCAGGCATGGCATATGATCTTATTTATAATTCATTGACTGCTGCAGAAAGAAAAACAATTGAAGAAGGTGCTTTTAAACCGGAGGTTGATTTTATTACAAAAGACCTGGAACCCTGGTTCAATTTAATTCATAATCATGCTGTGTGGGCTTGCGCCGGTGTGGGTATTGTTGGTATAGCTACCAATAATAAAGAGTATGTTGACATGGCATTGTATGGCTCCAAGAAAGATGGAAAAACAGGTTTTATTGCTTTAATGGACGGACTCTTTGCTCCTGATGGTTACTATGCGGAAGGGCCTTATTATGTTCGCTATGCCATTCTCCCTTATTATTTATTTGCTTCCTCAGTAAATAATGCAAGACCGCAGTTGAAAATATTTGAACATCGCAATCGTATTCTGCAAAAAGCATTGATGGCGGGATTGCAGCAAACAAATCTTGATGGAACTTTTTTTGCGCTGAATGATGCATTGAAAGAAAAAGACTACACCACCAATGAATTGGTGACAGCAATTAGTGTTGCCACCAATGTATATGGAAAGGATAATGGGTTATTGTTTATTGCAAAAAAGCAAGATAGGGTGTTGTTGAACAAAGGAGGGGTGACAATTGCTGCTGAAATTGCCAGCGGAAAAAATATTACGGCACACTATCCCTATCGTTCTGTTGAATATACGGATGGCGCAAAAGGTGATGAAGGCGGAGCAAGTTTTTTAAGAAACGGAACAGGAAAAGATTTAACTACATTGATCAGCAAATACACTTCGCATGGTCTTTCACATGGTCACTATGATAAGTTGAATTATAATTTATATGATAAGGGTAATGAAATTTTAACTGACTATGGAGCCGTTCGTTTTATTGGAGTGGAGCAAAAATATGGCGGACGCTATTTACCCGAAACAAAAGGCTATGCGCAACAAACAATTGCTCATAATACATTAGTGGTTGATGAAAAAAGTCATTATGATGGAAAAGAAGCCGTAGCAGAAAAGCACCATGCAGAAAAATTGTTCAGCAGCATTACCAATTCTGCGGTGCAGGTAGTGGCTGCTAAAGAAGAAAATGCTTATAAAGGAATAAAGATGCAGCGTACCGTTTATTTGCTGCAATTGCCTGGAGGTAAGAAACTAATGGTTGATTTATTCAATGCAAATTCTAAAGATGACCATCAGTATGATCTGCCTTTTCATTTCGATGGAACATTGATCAACACCTCATTCAAATATGAATCGTATACGGATAAGCTGGAGCCACTCGGGAAAAAGAATGGCTATCAATATTTGTGGAAAGAAGCAGAAGCAACTGCAAAAGATACAGTAGCGCAACTTACTTTTTTGAATGACAGAACGTATTATACGATCTCTTCCCTGGTGCAGGATAAGGCGACTTTGTTCCTGGCAAGAAAAGGGGCTAATGATCCCAATTTTAATTTAAGACATGAGCCTGCATTTATCATTCGTAAAAAGGGACAGAATCAGTCTTTTGTAAGTGTGGTGGAGATACATGGTAAGTTTGATCCGATCAACGAATTCTCCAGCAATGCTTATCCCTCTGTGCAACAAATGAAATTGATACAAAACGATGAGCAATTTTCTATTGTAGAAATAATAATTGCCGGTAAGAAACTACTAATAGCACAAAGTAACAACGAGTTTAATAATAAATCAATTCATACTGCTGGCGGTGTTAGCTGGACTGGGCCATTTGCTACCTGGTATGACGGAAAACAAATTAATTAAAAACAACAATCAGTTTATGGCAACAACAGAAACGGTAAAAGTATTTATAGAGGACAGCGAATTGCCTTGGGAAGAAACCGCTCCGGGTATGAAAAGAAAAATCATGTCCTATGATGAAAGGCTGATGGTAGTAAAAGTGTCTTTTGAAAAAGGAGCTGTAGGTGTATTGCACCAGCATCATCATACACAAATCAGTCATGTAGAAAGTGGTGCATTTGAAGTAGAGATAGCTGGTGAAAAGAAAGTGTTGAAAGCAGGGGATGCATTTTATATTCCACCGAATGTAATGCATGGTGCTGTTTGTTTGGAACCCGGAATTTTAATTGATGTATTTAGCCCCATGCGGGAAGATTTTATAGGACAATAATTAATAATGCAGACGTTAATAATCATACAAGTTTTATGCTGTTTAGCAGTAGCCGGATGTAGCAAGAATACATCTACACCACCTGTAGTTACTCCACCCGTTTTTACAACTAATATTATTAATGTATCCACTGCAGCACAATTGAAGGATGCGCTATTAAAAGCAAAGCCGTTAGATGAAATTGTAATGGCAGATGGAGTTTATAAAGGGAAATTTGTAATTGATGCTACTGCTGATGGAAATTCCGTAAAACCAATTATTCTACGAGGAAGTCGCAACGCAATATTAGACGCCGAAAATATTACTACTGGCTATGTGCTGCATCTGCAGGCTGATTATTGGATCATTAAAGGTTTTACAATCATCAATGGATTAAAAGGGTTGATGACCGATGGCGCAAATCGAAATATCATCGATGGAATTAAAGTGTACAATATCGGTGAGGAAGGAATTCATCTTCGCAGGTTTAGTAGTTTCAACACAATTCAAAATGTGGAAATAACTGATGTTGGACTAAAAACTCCTGACTACGGCGAAGGCATTTATATCGGCTCTGCAAAAAGTAACTGGGCTACCTACACTAATGGTAATCCCGACCTGTGTGATTCAAACAAAATTCTCAATAATAAGATCGGCCCAAATATAACAGCTGAATGTATTGATGTAAAGGAAGGAACAACTGCCGGCATTATTCGTGGAAACACATTCGATGCAACAGGTATTACCGGAGCTAACAGTGGTGATAGCTGGATCGATGTAAAAGGGAATAATTATTTAATTGAGAATAATACCGGCACAAATCCGGGTGGTAGCATTTTTAAAGATGGCTACCAGGTGCATGTGGCATTTGCAGGGTGGGGAAATAATAATCATTTTAAAAATAATACTTGCGCAGTAAATACAGCAGGGTATGGATTTAATATTCAGTTGAGTGGTAGCAATGGCACTACAACTGGCAACAAAGTGTTTAACAATAATACTGTAACAGGCGCAACAAGCGGCGTAGCAAATATTCCGCTTTCTAATTAAGAGCTATGAAAGTAAAAGGACTTAGGTGGTGGATCATCGGATTGATAGGGGTAGCAACTATTATCAATTATATTGATAGAAGTGCCATCAATATCATGTGGCCTTTTATATATAAAGAATTTGGAATTGCAGATGAGGATAACAAGCAAGCCCTTGCCCTGATTACCAATATTTTTTTAGTGGCCTATGCAATCGGACAAACAGTTACTGGAAAAATGATGGATGCCATTGGAACAAGATTAGGAATGGTTATTTCGATTGTTGGCTGGAGTATCTCAATAGGACTACATTCAATCGCAAGATCGTTAGCATCATTCAGTATTTTCAGAGCAATGCTTGGCGTAAGCGAAGCAGGTAACTGGCCGGGTGCTACCAAGAGTAATGCAGAATGGTTTCCTGCAAGGGAGAGAGCTATTGCACAAGGAATTTTTGGTGCCAGTGCTTCAATGGGTTCGGTAATCGCATTACCAGTTATTGCATGGTCTTATGCAATGACAGGCTGGCAAATGACATTTTTATTCATCGCATTTCTCGGAATACTATGGATCATTCCATGGCTGGTTATTAATAAGAATACACCCGACAAACATCCCTGGATCACTAAAGAAGAACAAGATCATATTCTTGACACGGAAAATAAAAAAACAGCAACAACAGAAGTAAAAGTTTATTCGTGGAAACAGTTGCTGAATTTCAGAAATACCTGGGGCATCATCAGTTCCCGTTTCTTTATTGATCCTATCTGGTGGATGTTCGTTACCTGGTTGCCTACATTTTTGAAAGAACAATTTGCATTTGACATCAAGCAGGTTGGAGCTTTTGGATGGGTGCCTTATATGTTTGCTGCCATTGGAGGAATAACAGGTGGTCTGTATTCATCTTCATTAGTAAGAAAAGGAATGTCTCCGGCAAAAGCAAGAAAAAATGCCATCACAATCGGTTGTGTCATCATGTTGCTTTCATTAGGTGCCATTGCTTTCTATCTAAACGAATTAAAGGAACATGTAAATATTGCAATTGCCTTAATAAGTGCCGCATTATTTGGTTTCCAATTCCTGATCAATAACCTGCAAACATTGCCTGCAGATTATTTCAATGGAAAAAATGTTGGAACTGTATCTGGTATGGGTGGCACTGCTGCCGTTGCAGGTACCATCATACTTACTTTTTTAGTACCGACATTAACAAAAACAAGTTATACCACACTCTTTGTACTGGCAGCCTTAATGGTGCCAATATCCTGGATGTGTATCACTTTTATTACATCTAAACGAAAAATTGCTACTAACTAATTCAATTTAAAAGCTGCTATATGAAAAGAATTCTATTTGCCATGTTATTACTGATTAGCGTAAATGTTGCTAATAGTCAAACAACTTATTATTGGGTTGGAGGTACTAATCCGGCAACAAGTATTACAATCGGTTCAAACTGGAATACTGTGTTAAATGGATCGGGATCAACCCGCCCTTCATCTACAGGAGCAACGGATATATTGGTCTTTGACGGTAGCAATGTAGGAGGTGCAGTTCCTGCGACAGGTACTGTAACTGTTTTGGCCAATGGAAGCATTACTTGCGGGCAAATGAAATTTGTGAATAATGCTTCAATTAATTTTATTCGGGCCACCAGTGGAACAAGCACTATTACGTTGAGCGGTGGCGATGGCGAAGATTTTACCATTGATGCAGGCTCTTCATTATCTGTTGTGCCTGCTACCTCAGGTAGTTTACGGTTTGCAATGGCAGCCACGAATACGGGCAGAGTAAGTGGATCGTTAAGTATGATAACCGGACAGCAGTGCAGATTTGATAATACAACATCAGGTACTCCCGGTTCTTTTGTTTTTACGAGTGGTTCTAGTTTTACCTCTAACATAACATCGTCTTCATCATCTTATGCTTTTGGAAGCAACTCTCAGTCGGCTGAAAGATGGGTGGTATTTGAAGATGGTGCTCATTTATATTATCTCGGAGGGTACAGTCCTATGGGAAGTAACTCTGTGTATTCCCCTATCGATTTTAAACCTGGAAGTACCTGGCATCATCGGGCTGCCAGCGGTGCTGGTTCTTTTTTCAACCGAAAAAGTTTTGGTAACATTAGTGTGGAAAATAATGTTGCGTTAACTGCAGATGGCCCTATTTTCAGGATTAATAATCTTACAATAAATGCCGGTTGTTCATTTACTACTCACAGTAGTGGGCAAACTGCTATTATGGGTAACATAGTTGTAGATGGAGCCTTGAGCGGACAAGCAGCCTCTTTCAATGAAGTTATTTTGTCTGGCAATAATTTGCAAACAATTTCAGGAGCAGGAACAATTGCTGTTAATAGTCTGACTGTAGCCAATAATGCGAACGTATTATTAAATAGCAGCGTTGCAGTAGAAAATGCAGTGAATGTATATGGTAAATTAAATTTCGCTACAAACCAATTAACCGGTGCTGCTGCATTTACTGCAGCAGGCATTATGCCTGTAGGTGCAGGCACGGGTAATCTTGCTGCAGGTTCGTATATTATTACAGGAAATACGGGAGTGCTTGCGAGTACAAGGGGACAAAGCATTTCTGGAGCAGGAATAGCAGCGAATACCACAATAGTATCAGTATCTGTTACCGGTGATTCAATTTATATTTCAAACCCGATTGTTTCAGCTGGTACCGGTGTAGCATTAGCAGTTAGCACTGATGGAGCTACTTTAGAAACAGCAAATGCGAATGGATTTACACCTTTAACAGGTTCTGTGGCTGTAGCTGGTACGCTTACATACGATAACAATATTAATTATATAATTAACGGTGCAACTACCTGGCCATTTGGTGTTACTACCAGTTCATCTGCAACACCCATCGATGCTGAATTTATTGAAGTGAATGCTCCCATAACGGTGAACAGGGCTTTTTCGGTATCTGATCATTTAAAAGTTGACGGCAAGATTACACTTCGTCCGCTGGATGTTGTTAGAATAGTTGCAGGTGCAGTAATTAATGGAACGCCCAATACTTTAAATTATATCGCTACGGATTATAACAGTGTAACCGGAGAACAAAGTTCTTTGCGCTATGATGCTGTTTCAGCAGCAACTTTGTTGCCAATAGGAACAGTGAATGCTTATCTGCCAGTAACCATTACGCCAGTTTCTGTTTCAGATTTTTCTGTATCTGTTTTTCAAGGAATTACTACTAACGGTACAATTACCGGAACAGCATTTACTCCAACACAAAAGCAAACTGTAGTTGATGCGGTATGGACTATTAATCGCATTACTGGCAGTGGCGATGCTAATCTTCAATTAGGATGGGATGCTGCATTGGAAGGGTCCACTTTTGCAACGTTGCCCAATACCGATATTGGATTAATAACAAATAATGGTGCGATATGGGCACCGCCAATTGGTACTGGTGATAATACTACCAACAACGTAACTGCAACAGTGAGCAGCTTTGGTGCTTTCGGGGCCGGAGCAGTTGCACAGGTAGATCCGTTTGTATTTAATGCAATACCAACAAAAACATATGGTGATGCAGATTTTAATGGGGGCGCAACCAGTTTAAATACCACTCAACCTATTATTTATACAAGCAGCAATCCTTTAGTTGCAACCATAAATGGAACTGATATACATATTGTAGGTGCTGGTACTTCTGATATCACCGCTTCGCAAGCAAGTGATGGATTTTATCCGGCAGCAAGTATTACAAGAACATTGACAGTTGATAAAGCAAATCTTACAATTACAGCAGATAATAAGACAAGATTTGAAGGATTAGTTAATCCACCACTGACTGCAACGTATACGGGTTTTGTATTAAGCGAAACTCCGGCAGCTTTGTTAACACCTGCAGTACTTGCTACTACAGCAGTGCAGGCATCAGTCCCCGGTACATATCCAATTACAGTAACAGGTGCGACTGCCGGCAATTATAATATTACGATGGTGGATGGAGTGTTGACTGTTCAGGCAAAACAAAATCAAACGATAACCTTTAATGCGCCTGCAACTAAAACATATGGTAATGCTAATTTTTCTGCTGCAGCCAGCAGTACCAATAATACTATTCCGCTAACTTATTCAAGTAGCAACACCGGAGTAGCTAATATTAGTAGCACAGGCATTATTAGTATCACTGGTGCTGGTACCACCAACATCACGGTATCACAAGCCGGAAATGATGGATATTTTCCTGCACCAAATGTTACAAGAACATTGACCGTAAATAAGGTAAATCTGACTGTCCGAGTTCGAGATACAACTAAAGTATACGGAGACCCTAATCCGCCGTACACTATTACATATACTGGATTTGTATTAGGAGAAACAGCCGCTAATTTGACAACAGCTCCAACGGTTACAACAACGGCAACTACTCTTTCCGCACCTGGGTATTACGCATTAACATTGGGTGGGGCGGTGTCGCAGAATTATAATTTTGTATATACAAATGGAAGGCTCACAATTCTGCCAGCAAGTGGAAATACACAGCAATACCTTAATGCTTTTATGAGCAACGGTTCTACACTTACTGTCCGTGTTTTTTCACCTACACCAGCTTTGGGTGATGTGGTGATTTTTGATATGAGTGGAAAGCAATTGATACGGAAAAATTTATTCATGCCTGCTGGGTTTATTAATATGGATATTCCGGTATATCAGCTTCCAACAGGTATTTATATTGTAACAGTGAAAGGCGACGGTATTGATTTGAAGAAAACCATTTTCAAATAAGAGTACATGAAGAAAATATTTTTAATAGTCAGTTGGTTATCATTTATAGGTTGTGCAGGCATTAAAGCCCGGCAACAACCTGGCAAACCTGTAGTGTACACATTGAACTTTTCTGTGTTGGAAAAAAACAAGAAAGCAATCAATTCAAATAGCCCTGATTTGATGCCAGCTTATAAAGTGTTGTTGAAGGACGCAAAAGTAGCATTGGACTTTGGGCCAGTAAGTGTAATGGAGAAGAAGAATGTTCCGCCAAGTGGTAATAAGCATGATTATATGAGTTTGGCACCTTATCACTGGCCCGATCCAAATAAGGCAGATGGTCTTCCTTATATAAGAAAAGATGGACAAACAAATCCAGAAGTAAAAGAGTATAAGGATAAAGAGTATATGCCAGCCCTATGCGGTCATGTAAACACATTAGCATTGGCTTATTATTTTTCTGGTGATAAAATGTATGCAGAACATGCAGCGAAACTGCTCCGGGTGTGGTTCTTAGATACAGCCACAAGGATGAACCCGAATTTGAATTTTGCACAGGCAATAAAAGGAGTAAACACAGGAAGAGGGGCTGGGTTAATTGATACAAGACATTTTGTAAAAGTGATTGATGCAATTGGATTATTGCAGGGTTCTAAATATTGGACTGCCAACGATCAAAAAGGAATGCAGCAATGGTTTACTGAATTTCTTAGCTGGATGGAGACAAGCAAGAATGGCATTGATGAAATGAAAACAAAAAATAATCACGGTGCCTGGTATGATGCACAACGATTAGCAATGGCTTTGTACATAGGAAATAATGAGGCTGCAAGAAAAATAGTATTGAATGCAGCAGACAGGTTGGATAAACAGATGGACGACGCTGGGAAGTTTCCTGAAGAAATGGTAAGAACGATCTCATTGCATTATACCACATTTGTGATGCATGCTTTTTTTGCCATTGCACAAATGAGTGATAAGATCGGAGTTGATTTTTGGAATTTAGTAACACCTGGGGGAAAGTCACTCAAGAAAGCCTTTGATGTATTACATCCCTACATCGCTAAGCAAAGAGAATGGGAAGGTCCGCAAATAAAGCCATTTGATTTTGAGGATGGAACTCCTTTATTGATGGAAGCGGCTACCCGTTTTAATTGTAAGACCTGTACTCAGGAGATCAAAGATGTGGTAGGTGATAAAGCGGAGCGACTAAGAATTAATTTATTATACTAATAATGATTTCTAAATACTTAAACTGCTAATATGAAATGAGCCATAAAAATTATTGAGCAAATTATTTAATGCGATGATAATTTTTATTGCGAATAACATGTGGCAAATTCATAAGCTAAAACTGAACACATGAAACAAATCAAGTGCTTGCTTTTTACATTGCTGATGCTGGGCAGTGTTGCTATTGCACAAAAGAAAACAATTACAGGTAGGATAACCAACCAGTCAACCGGGGAGCCATTGCAGGGTGTGAATGTTCTTGCAGAAAAGCAAAAAGGCGGTGTATCCACAAAGGTGGATGGCACTTATTCTATTTCTGTAGATAAGACTTCAACCACCCTTATTTTCTCTTATGTAGGGTTTACTACTCAAACCATAATAATTGGAGACAAGACTTCTATTGACTTAGCTTTAGTGCCTGCAGTTGCAACCAATGAAGAAGTGGTAGTAATTGGCTACGGTACACAAAAGAAATCTCATCTTACTGGTTCTGTATCTAAATACCAGAATGAACGATTGGATGAAACTCCTGTATCAAGATTGGACCAGGCATTACAAGGAAAAATTGCAGGTGTGCAAATACAAAATCTTACTTCTGAAGCTGGTGCCGATCCAAAAATTAGAATTCGTGGTGTTAATTCTTTCAGTGCAGGTGCTGATCCATTAGTTGTTGTGGATGGTCATCCTGTACCTGATGGTCTTGCTTTTGTAAACATGGCCGATGTACAATCGGTTGAAGTGTTGAAAGATGCAGCTTCTGCTGCTATTTACGGATCAAGAGGTGCAAGTGGTGTTATTTTAATAACTACTAAAAGTGGTAAAGCAGAAAAGCCAAAATATGCGGTAAAATTTTCTACGGGATCTAAAACGCAGTATCAGCTTTACCCGATGATGACGGTTACAGAATACACGAACATGTTATTTTATGAGGCGGCATTAAAACTAAAAGATCCTAGTATTACACCTCCAACTGCTTCACAAATTGCGAGCAATAATGAAAGAGCAGCTTATGTACTCGAAAACCAAATATTAGGTGTAGCTACAGATTGGCAACAGGAAGCATTACGTAATGCAACGGTAAGAAACCTCCAGGCGAATGTTTCAGGAGGCTCACGAACATTAAAATATTTCATCTCTGGTGCGTATCAAAAGGATCAGGGCATGATGTTTCATAGTGAGTATGATCGTTTTAGCTTGCGTACTAAATTAGATGCAGAGCTTACTAAGAAAGTAAAACTTAGCTTTAACCTTAATCCTTCTTATATTAAAAGAGAAAGACCTTCTGTAAATTTTATCGATTTTGTTCGCTTCCAATCTTACTTGCCGGTTTATCATAACGAAATTTCTGCAGCATTCGTAAATCAAGATCCGTTGTGGGTTAATATTCGCCCAGGTGATTATGCACAGGCAAGGCATTTTAATGGCCGTGTATATAGCGGTTTGATGCCTGATGGAAATTTATGGACAACTAATTCAGCTTCCAGTCCATTTAATACAGCAAACAACACCCCAAAATCAGTGATGGATACCAGAACAATCAATACAAACGACTATCGATTACAATCTTCAGGCGATATTACGGTTAATATCATTCCGGGTCTTGACTTTAAAGCATTGGGTAGTATTTATGTAAACTATTCAACCGGGCTTGATTTCGCAAAACGAAATTCAAACCGGGATGGTGATGTGAACAGAGGTGTTTATACCAACCAGTTTTCAACAGATGTGTTGTCAGAGAATACATTGAATTATACCAAGAAAATCAATAAACACTCTATAGGAGTTTTAGCAGGTTTTACAGCACAGCAAACAAAAGTAAAACTTGACAGACAAGTTGGATTGGATTTTCCGAGTGATAATATCCCTTCTTTTAATACAGCATTGCAGATTGAACAGCCATCTGTTGATGCTAATGGAAATTTATTAGGAACATATACATTTAGCTATAGAGAAGGGTTATTATCATATTTAGGCCGTGTGCTTTACAGTTTTGATAATAAGTATTTATTCTCAGCCAGTTTCCGGAGAGATGGAAGCTCAAAGTTTGCAACAGGTAATAAATGGGGCAATTTTCCATCGGTATCTGTAGGTTGGGTATTGACACAGGAAAAATTTATGCAGAATGTGGGTTGGTTATCTAATTTAAAATTAAGAGCCAGTTATGGAATTTCTGGAAATAATCGAATTCCGAATTATTTGTTTGAAGACTTATTGTATGGAGCTAATTATCCTTTAGGTGGCGGAACAGGTGTTGTGTTTACTGGCCAGGTGCCTTCTGGAAACGTCGCTTCTAATCCTGATATTTCCTGGGAAACAACGAAGCAATACAATTTCGGTCTTGATCTTTCCGTTTTAAAAAATGCAATCAGTCTCTCGGTAGATGTATACCGTTCAAAATCAAGTGACCTTTTATTACAACAACCCACAATGGCCACTACCGGTGCACTATCTTTTATTAATAATATTGGAGAGTTGCAGAACAACGGTATCGAGTTTGAACTTACTACAAATAATATCCGCACTAAAAACTTAAAATGGACTACTGCTGCTAACCTCTCACAAAATAAAAACTCCCTGTTAGGATATGGTGGGGTACCTGAATTCTTTAGCTATGGCGAAAGATCAGAAGTTTATCTAAGCAGGGTAGGAGGTCCGTTGGTGCAGTACTTTGGATACAAAACCGATGGAGTGTGGTTGTCACAACAACAGATCAATGATGCTATTGCGGGTGGCTTAACTACCAACCTGAGTAATGTATTTGTACCAGGAGGTTTAAAGTTGGTTGATGTAAATGGTGACAATAGGTTGAATGAGGATGATCGGGTTATCACTGGTTCTCCTTATCCTGATTTTACCTGGAGTATCAGTAACAATTTTACATACAAAGATTTTGATCTGAGCTTTATGATACAAGGTGTACAGGGTGGTCAGTTAGTGAACGGTGATCCTAACTATAATGAAACAAAACGGTACAACAAGACTTACAATGCCAATCGTTGGATAAGCCCGATGTTTCCTGGTGATGGGAAAACGCCTTATTCAACAGTTGGCTTCAACTGGATGCTGACAGATTATGTTGTAGAAGATGCTTCATACTATGCCCTGCGAGAAGTAGTAGTGGGATACACACTGCCAGAGAAATTGGGAAAAAATCTTGGCCTTAACTCAATGCGTATTTATTTCTCCGGTCAAAATATGTTTTTCAGTAGTGCAGCAAGTTACAGAGGAATAAATACAGAAGCCCGTTTTAACTCCGGTCCCTATGCTACCCCTCTTGCTGATGGATATCAGCGGGGAAGCTTTCCAACACCTAAAACATTTTTATTCGGTATCGATGTAAATTTTTAACCACTTAAAGTAAATTATTATGAAACTCAAACACTATATCATTCTACTTTGTTGCGGTGGTTTATTCTCCTGTAATAAAATTATTGATCTGAATTCAGAATCAAATTTGAACACAAGCACTTATTATTCCAATACGGCTGAAGTAAAATCGGCATTAACAGGCTGCTACAATGGTTTGCAGTCTGCTTTGTATAATGAGTGGCGTTTCACCGAGTTGCGCAGCGATAATTCCAAGATGGGAGTTACAGGAAGTACCAGTAATATCAACCGTGAGTTAAGCGATCTTGATATGTTTATTCCCAGCCCTTCAATGGTTGATATTTTTAATTATTGGAGAGCTAATTATAATAATATCCGCAACTGTAATATCATTTTACAAAAGTTAGGTGTGGTCTATAATCCTGCAAATGGAACTATTGCATTTAATGCGATTGATATTCCGATTGCTGAAGTTGACCGTAAGCAACTAGCAGGAGAGGCAATGTTTATCAGAGCCTACCATTATTTTAATTTGGTTCGTTTATTCGGAGGAGTCTTTTTAATTCATCAACCAATTGCACCTACCGAAGCTCCGGGTATTGATCGTTCAACCGTGCAGGATATTTACAAATTGATAGAAGCAGATTTAACTAATGCTGCTTCTTCAATGAACAGTCTCAGATTTTCACAAATACCAACGGTTGATCTTGGCCGTGCCACCAGGTGGGCGGCAAAAGGATTATTGGCCAAAGTGTACCTGACATTGAGAAGAAAACCAGATGCGATTACGCAGTTGCAGGATATAATCACTAATAGTGGTTATGCCTTGCAAAGCAACTATGCAAATGTTTTTTCCATCACCAATGAGATGAACTCAGAAATTCTTTTTGCAGTAAGATATAAAGCAGGTGGCCTTGGGTTGGGTTCATCCTTTGGAAATGATTTTGCCCCTTTAGGTACAGGATCAACTGTTATTAACGGAGATGGAGATGGTTGGAATTATCCCAGTGCTGAACTTGATACGTTAACAAATGGTGATAACAGGAAACCTACCATAATGAGTTCTGTTGGATCAGGCACATCATTAAGATTATATGTAAAAAAATACTTATTCCCTGTAACATTGGCAAATGATGGCGAAAGCGACTGGCCAGTACTTCGCTATGCAGATATTTTATTAATGATGGCAGAAGCGAAGGGATATACACAAGAAGGATTGGATATGCTAAACAGTGTACGCCCAAGAGCCGGATTGCCCAATTATACAATGGCAACTATTACTTCATTGGCACAGTTTGAAGAAGCTCTTTCGCAGGAACGTCGGGTAGAGTTCGCCTTTGAAAATCAACGTTGGTTCGATTTACTTCGATACAATGTAACAATGACAACGGTTAATGCTATTCAAAGTATCAGGAATCATTATGCGGATGAATATGCGGCACATTACAGTACTTATTTGCCACCAACACCAACATTGGCTGAATTGCAAGGTTATATAACAACTCAAAAGTTATTATTGCCAATTCCACAGCGGGAAATTGATACGAATACACAATTGACAATTTCTCAAAATCCTGGTTACTAAGAATTTTAAAATTGTTGAGTAAATAAAATAAATATGAAAACAATCTTCTTTTCTCTATTTATGTTTTTGGGAGCAAGTCTAGTTGCACAGGAAGCAACTGATACCACTTACAAACCAGTTGAATTACCTGCTGGGTTTAGTTCACAAATGAATGTGGTGTACACTACCGCAAAAAATTGGGAAGGACAGATGGATATTTATATGCCGGCAAAAGAGAAAGGTCCATCACCAGTTGTTATTAATATACACGGTGGTGGTTGGAATAAAGGTGTTAGGCAGTCGCAAACTGGTTTCAATACCTTTTTTAAAATGGGTTATGCGGTAGCAAATATTTCATATAGACTAACCGGACATACAACTGCTCCTGCAGCAGTAGAAGATACAAGATGTGCATTGATCTATTTGATAAAAAATGCAAAGGCATTGAATATTGATGTGAATAAGATCGTAATCATGGGTGGTAGTGCTGGTGGTCACCTTGCATTGATGGGTGGATTACTCGGTAACGATCATCGCTTTGATGGCAATTGTCCCGGTGTAGAAAATGTAAAAGTGGCAGCTATCATTGATAAATATGGCATTACCGATGTATGGGATTGGGGCTATGGCACCAATGTTACCAGTAAATCTGCTACCAGATGGCTGGGAGATAAAGCAAACGATAAAAAATTTGCTTCATCTGTTTCTCCCATTACTTATGTTACAAAAAATAGCCCGCCTATTTTTATTGTACATGGTGATGCTGATCCAACAGTTCCTTACCAGCAATCAGTTGATCTTCACAAAAAACTGGTAGAAGCAGGAGTGAAAACTGAATTCATTACGGTAGAAGGGGGATTGCATGGAAAATTTGATAAGGATAAAAATTCGGAGATCAATAAAAAAATTGCAGCTTTTCTTACCAGCCTCGGTTTGGTAGGTGCAAAATAGAAACAACAAATCCTTAGCAAGAATTCTTGCTATCTTGCGGCGGTAAGAATATGAAGCATTACGTCGTAACAGGTGGAGCTGGTTTTATCGGGAGCAATCTTATAAGAACTTTATTACAACTCAATGCAGGTATTAAAATTACCTGCATTGATAATTTTGATACGTTCTATTCTCCGGAAATAAAGCAACTAAATATTCGTGACTTTAAAGGCAATGCGGATTTTCATTTTTTAGAACTAGACATCTCCACCACATCTCCAGAGCAACTTGCCAAGCACATTATTGAACCAGTTGATGCCATTATTCATATTGCTGCCAAAGCAGGAGTGAGACCGAGTATTTTAGATCCAATGGCTTATCAGCAAGTGAATGTGGTTGGCACACAAAACCTGCTCGATTTTGCGCAACAAAGAAATATTCAACAATTTGTTTTTGCATCCAGCAGTAGTGTGTATGGAGTTAATGACCATTACCCATGGGGGGAAGATGAACAACTGATGCCCATTAGTCCTTATGCCAGTACAAAACAAGCAGGGGAAATGCTGGGTCATGTTTACAGTAAAGTACACGGCATCCGTTTTATTGCGCTGCGATTTTTTACGGTCTATGGTCCTGCACAGCGCCCCGATCTCGCCATTCATAAATTTATCAAAGCTATTCTTGCCGGAGAGTCCATTACAATGTATGGCGATGGAAGTACCAGCCGGGATTATACATTTATAGATGATATTGTGCAGGGAATTATTGCTGCAATCGATTATAAAGAAACTGGCTACGAAATTATCAACCTCGGCAATAATTACTCTATTCCATTAAGCGAATTAATAAAAGCAATAGAAGAAGTAACGGGCAAAGCAGCAATCATTGAACAACTGCCTGAACAGGCAGGCGATGTTCGAAAAACATTTGCAGATATTTCAAAAGCAAAGCGATTGCTTCAATACAACCCTCAAACGGAATTGAAAGAAGGCTTACAAAAATTCTACGATTGGTTCCTGGAAAATAAAAGCTTATTGAATACTGCTTAGAGTATCACCTCTGCTGTGTGATCTATCTCTTTTTTTGCATGATACACCTTTCTCACATTGTAAGTTTTCTTATTCTGCGATTCAAAATAAGTTCTTGTATTAATATCAGCCACAATACCAATGGTGATAAACTGTATGCCGCCGAGTAATAAAATAAGACCGAGTATCAGCAACGGCTTGCCGCCAATATCATTCCCCATCAGTTTTAAGATCAATAAATAAATATTGATAAGAATACCGAGGCCTAAGCTTATAAACCCGATTGGACCAAACAAATGCATCGGCTTTTGCATATACTTTCGCATAAATACCATCAGCACCAGGTCACTCATTACTTTAAAAGTTCTGTTGAGGCCGTATTTACTTTTTCCATGTATCCGGGCATGATGTTTTACATCTACCTGCGTAATTTTGGCTCCTTGCAATTTCGCCAGCACTGGAATAAAACGATGCAGCTCACCATATAGCCCCAGCTCTTCAGCAATTTCCCGTTTAAAAACTTTTAATGTGCAACCGTAATCTTTAATATAAACACCTGTCATTTTGCGAATAAGTGAGTTGGCTATTTTGCTCGGAATTTTTCGAAGAATAAAACCATCTTTTCTATCTTTTCTATTTCCCGCTACCACATCCCAATCTTCTTTCTTTAATAATTCCAGCATCGCCGGAATATCCGCAGGATCATTTTGTAAATCACCATCCAATAATGCAACATACCTTCCACGGGAATAATCAATACCTGCTGTCATCGCTGTACTCTGGCCATAATTTTTGCGTAGCTCCACCAGGGTTGTTCTCTCGTCACTATATTCCAGTATTTGTTGCCTTGTTTTATCCGTAGAGCCATCATCCACCAGCACTATTTCATAGTCAATAGTGGAAAGGGCAGAACGAACAGCATCAAGCAAAGGCTTGATGTTTTCCTCCTCATTCATCACTGTTATAACTACTGATAATTCCCGCATGATTTTATTTGTTCGGTAAAGTTATACCAAACGAATTAATGTTAAGGTTGAAAAAAGGGCTTACCAAAGCAAGCCCTTCTAAAAACACAATAACAACAAAATTTATAATAATCCCGCTAGCTCCAGGCTTTTCTTTTTTAATGCCCGGGTAGTTGTTTCCTCAATCACCGGTTCAGCAGCAAGTATCAACGAAGTATTATTTTCTTTCCACCAGTTATTATTCAACAACTCAGCAAATGCAATTACACCGACCAAATATTTTCTTTCTTCCTGTGCATGCCATTCTTCGATCCATTCAAAACGGTCTTTCGGAACGAGATTCAAATCGTCAAAACTTACATACACCCGGAGGAAAATTTCATTGCTCAGTTGGTGCGGTGTGTGATGATATAATTTCTTATACTCATATTTATATTGGTAGCGCAACGCTGAAATATCACTCAATACAGCAGAAGCTGTGGGGAAGCTACCAGCACCTTTGCCATAGAAGAATTGTTTATCAGCAAAACCGCTTTCTATTACTACACCATTGTATTCATTTTTTACAAATGCAAGATGATCGTCATTGCTAACAAATTGTGGTAATACAAAAGCAGCCACTTTGCCATTCTTTAATTTTTGTGCCTGTGCCACCAGCTTAATGGTTTGTTTTCTTGCATTCGCTACTACCGCATCGGCTGCATGTATATTTTGAATACCATTGAAGAGAATATTTTGCGGCGCTTCCACAATTCCATACGCATGTGTAAGCAGGAAGGTCCATTTGTTCACTGCATCAAAACCTTCTACATCTAATTTAGGATTGCTTTCTGCAAAACCAGCAGCTTGTGCCTGCAATAATGCCTGTTTAAAATCCAATCCTTCTTCAAATATTTTTGTTAGTATGAAATTGGTAGAGCCATTTACAATTGCTTTGATAGAATGTAACAGATCATTGTCATAGTATTCTTCCAGGTTTCTAATTACCGGAATGGAGGCACAGGCGGCAGATTCATACAAGAATGAACGGCCCGTTTGTTGTTGTAGTTCCAGTAAGGCCGGTAAATGTTCAGCGATCATTTTTTTGCTGGCACTTACTACATCCTTGCCATTTTTTAAAGCGTAGGTTACAATTTCAAACGCCGCATCTGCATCATCAATTACTTCTACAATCACATTAATGTCGTTGTCGTTCAGTAATTCATCTTTATCGGTTGTAAAAAGTGAAGCAGGTGCATTTCTTTTCTTGCCATAATTTTTTATGCAAATTTTTTTAATAGTTGCTTTCAGTGAAGGGGTTTGTTGTAATGCTTTGTATAGGCCTTCGCCTACCACACCAAATCCAAAGAGTCCAATTGTAAGTTGTTTATGTGTTTCCATATTATTCGTTCACAATTTTTAAATGATAATTTTTTTTCTCGTCAATAAATTTTTTGAGTGCAGTTTCTATTTTATCATACTCCAGCAGAAAGCCATCATGACCATAATCGCTGCTAATAGTTAACAGTTCAGCTCCGGGTATTGTTTGCTGTAAATATTCCTGTTCTAAAATCGGATATAGCAAATCGGAACTAATACCAATGACCAATGTTCTTGCTTTGATCGTTTTCAATGCAGATTCAACACCATTCCTGTTTCGACCCACATCATGGCTATCCATAGTTTGTGTAAGTCGATAGTAACAAACAGCATTAAAACGATTGGTCAATTTTAAACCCTGGTAGCGTTGATAATTGTCTGCAGCATAATTGGCAGTATCGCTAAGTGGAACAAATGCTTTATCTCTTCGTTGTGTAATGCCATAGCCGGTATAATGTCTATAAGAAAGTAGTGCAATAGAACGGGCAGCGGCTAATCCTTTTTGTCCGGCTTCCGGGTATTGTTCTTTCCAACTGCCATCTGCCTCGATGGCCAATCGCTGCGATGCATTAAAGGCAATTCCCCAGGGCGATAAAACAGCATTGGTAGCAATAGGAACGATATTTTGAAAAAATTCTGGTTCTTCAATAGCCCACTCTAATAATTGCATGCCACCGGTGCTTCCACCCAAACCAATGAATATTTTTGTAATGCCCAATTCTTCTTTCAGGAACTGGTAGGTTCTTATTATGTCACGGATAGTAAATACAGGAAAACTATCATTCCAGTTAAGACCTGTTTCTGGATTTTTGGTAACTGGAGAAATACTTCCATACGGGCTTCCCGGTTTGTTTACACAAATAATAAAATGCCTGGCAGGATCAAAATATTTTCCTTCACCTACAAGTCAGGGCCACCATTCTACCGGGTTGCTATTTGCAGTCAGGGCATGAAATATCCAAACAACATTATCCTTGGCGGTATTTAATTTACCATGGGTGGTATAAGCCAGGTGAAAACCCGGTAAGGTTTCACCTGACTCTAACACAAATGGTTTGTTATAATTGAATGTACTTGTCATTAACCTACTAACTCCTTATTCAGTACTGTAGCAAAAGCCTGTTCAAAATCTGCTTTAATATCTTCAATATGTTCAATACCCACACTGATACGAACCTGGTTAGGTTCAACACCAGATGTTTTTTGTTCAGCTTCACTTA
>CAZXMP010000061.1:0-21802 GCA_964641575.1 uncultured Chitinophaga sp.
CTTACTTCAAAAAGGCAAACAATAATGCTTTTCAAAAAAATGAAAAGTATTGCCAGGCTTTACCTGCTTCGTTTTCTGTATTTGCGTTGAAAGAAACAGCAGTCCAATCAGCCGATATTGATTTTATTCGCTTAGCAACGGAATACCTGCCGTTGAAATTCAGTCGCCGCCACGGCGACCCTAGCAGGCCGTGGAATAAATTCACTATTAATACAAGCAGTGAATTGGATGGCTCCAAAATTTTAGATTACGAAGGCAACTGGCGGGATATTTTTCAAAACTGGGAAGCATTAGCACATTCCTACCCCGCTTACATAGAGGGAATGATATTTAAATTTCTCAACGCATCCACCTTTGATGGTTACAATCCATACCGGGTAACCAAAGATGGATTTGACTGGGAAACCATTGAGCCGGATAATCCCTGGAGCTATATCGGTTACTGGGGCGACCACCAGGTTATTTACCTGCAAAAATTTTTGGAGTTTGCACAAGACCGTTATCCGCAATTGCTTTCATCACTGTTGGAGAAAGATTTGTTTGTGTATGCGAAGGTGCCGTATAAAATAAAAAATCATCAGCAAATATTGGCTAATCCTAAGGACACTATTGAATACAATCATGCAGCCGAAAAAGAATTAGTAAAACGAAAAGAAACAATTGGTGCAGACGGCACTTTAGTTACTAGTAGTGGCAGTGCCATTCATACAGTAAATTTTACAGAAAAGATACTGGCTATGCTGCTGGCTAAACTCACCAACTTAGTACCCGGTGGCGGCATATGGATGAATACACAACGGCCTGAATGGAACGATGCCAATAATGCATTGGTAGGTAATGGCCTTTCCATGGTTACTTTATACTACCTGCGGAGGTTTTTAGTTTTCGTTCAACCGTTGTTCGAATCAAAAGAGAATAAAACAGTTTCACTTTCAGCAGAAATGCAAGCCTATTTTATTGCAGTCGCTGAAATATTTGAAAAATATGCCGATGCCTTACCGGGATCATTAACGAATCAGCAAAAGAAAAAAATGCTGGATGAGTTAGGAAATGCTGCCAGCAATTACAGAGGAAATATTTATGCTAACCAATTTTCAGGGAATAAAGCAACGATAAGTTTTGCGAATATCGACCAGTTTATTCATACCGCTTTAGCATTTACCGAACAATCTATAACAGCTAATAAAAGAAATGATGGATTGTACCATACGTATAATTTATTAAGTTATGATGCCAATCAGTTAAGCATTTCACCGTTGGATGAAATGCTGGAGGGCCAGGTAGCCGTTTTAAGCAGTGGTTATTTATCAGCATCAAAAACGGTTGACTTATTAGATGCGTTAAAGAATAGCTCACTCTATCGCCCCGACCAGGATAGTTATATTTTATATCCTAACAAACAACTTCCTTCTTTTTTAAAGAAGAATAATATTCCTGTACAATCCGTACAGAGCAACTCATTTTTACAATTACTGTTGCAGGATGGTGGTGCAGGCATTATTGAAAAAGATATAACCGGTGGTTATCACTTCAATGGTAATTTCAGAAATGCAGGTGATGTAGAAAAAGCATTGCAGGCTTTGCCGGAAAAATACCAGGAGAGTGTAAACAAAGAAGCATCTACTGTATTACAGTTGTTTGAAGAAGTGTTTAATCACAAAGCATTTACCGGACGGTCAGGCACTTTCTTCGCTTATGAAGGATTGGGTTCTATCTACTGGCACATGGTTTCCAAATTACTATTGGCCGTAGAAGAAATTTGTTCAACAGCACAACAGACTACAACAGACAATATAGCACTACAAAAAATAGTTGCGCATTTCCATGCCATTAAAGAAGGAGTTGGTGTACATAAATCGCCACAAGTATATGGGGCTTTTCCTACCGACCCCTACTCGCATACACCCTTTGGCAAAGGAGCACAACAGCCCGGCATGACGGGACAGGTAAAGGAAGACATCATCAGCCGCTTTGGCGAATTGGGAATTAGGGTAAGCAACGGGCAATTGAGTTTTCATCCTGCACTACTTCGTAAAGAAGAGTTTTTAAAAAATGCCAAAGAAGTAACTGTTATCAATACAAAAGGGCAAGCGATAAAAATGCTATTGCCGGAAAATTCCATACTGTTTACACTGTGCCAGGTGCCAGTGTTATATCTGCTCAGCGAAAAACAAGGCTTGCTGATAAAATACAATGATGGCGTAGTAAAAGAAATAACTGAACCATCATTAATCGTTGAAGACACTGAAAAGCTTTACAATCGTACGAGTGCAATTGAAAACATCACTGTTTATATAAACACAGCAAACCTGTTAGTTAGATGAATAAATAAAAACGATTGTTATGGCAAATTATCAAACCAGTGAAAGAAACAAAGTTCCCATGGGGCAAAAAGTTGCTTTTGGATTAGGGATGTTGGCTAATCAACTGTTTCCAGCGGTATTAGGAATTTTTATAGTTATATTAATTGATAAGCTAGGATTTCCGGGATGGATGCTTAGTATTATTTATTTTATTCCTAAAATTTTTGATGCTATTACAGATCCCATTATGGGCTTTATTACAGATAATACCAAATCTAAATGGGGAAGAAGAAGGCAATATGTTATTATAGGCGGTATACTAACGGGAATTTCTTTTGCTTTCATGTGGCAGCTATATCCCGAAAATTCAGTAAATTATAATTTTACTTATTTCCTGTTGGTTTCTTTGGTTTTTTATTTAGGCATCACAATTTTTAGTGTGCCTTATGTAGCCATGGGCTATGAAATGAGCGATGACTTTCATGAAAGAACCAGTATCATGGCCATCTCACAATTAATTGGTCAATTAGCCTGGGTTTTTGCACCCTGGCTTTGGGTAATTATGTACGATGTTAAATTTTTTCCTTCCGCCGAAGAAGCTACCAGGACGTTGGCGGTTTATGTCGCAATTGGGTGTACGCTGTTAGCTATCATCCCAGGTATTTTTATAAAAAGTAAATCCACGTTAAATGAAAATTACGAACCTTTAAACTTTAAAAACGCAGGTAGAAGTTTTGATTTAATTATTCAGGGTTTTAAAGAAGCTTTAAAAATTGTTCCATTCAGAAAACTATGTATCGCTACCTTTTTTATTTTTAATGCCTTCAATACTACAGCAGGGTTTTCATTTTTCATTATTAAATATTATTTATTCAATGGCGATGGTCAGGGTGTTTGGCCAACTTTATTCGGGAGTGTAGGTGCAATATTTACTACATTATTAATTATTCCTGTAGTGGCCAGAATGTCGAGGGTAATGGGCAAAAAGAAAGCTTTTATATGGTCGCAGGGAATTTCAATGCTGGGTTACATTTCATTATTGTTTTTATTTGTTCCGGGAAAGCCTTATTTGTTTTTGTTTGCTTTGCCTTTTATTTCTTTTGGCATAGGGAGCTTATTTACATTGATGATGTCAATGACTTCAGATGTTATTGATATTGACGAATTAAACACCGGGAAAAGAAGAGAAGGGATTTTTGGGGCTATTTACTGGTGGATGGTAAAGTTTGGGTTAGCTATCGCAGGTCTTTTAAGCGGAGCAATATTATCCATCATACATTTTAAATCTGGCGCAGCCACCCAAACTTATGAAACGATGTTTGAGTTAAGATTATTCTTTTCTGCTATTCCCGTTTTAGGAACATTAGCTGCTATTTGGGTCATGAGAAATTATGATGTTACCGAAGAAAAATCAAGAGAAATAAGTGATGAACTCGCCAGAAGAAAAGCACCAAAACCTTCTGGATACGGCTTTACTAGTGTATTTGCAGGCTTAAATTTTAAAGGATTAACCAAGCCTATGTTGTTGAAAAAATATCCCGCTTATGTTAATACCGGTATTGATTTTGAAATAATGAAAGGGGAATCTATCAAAACAAAATTTGGCGAAATATTTAATAATGGTATGCATGGCATTTGCTTCACGGTATTTACAGAAGATCAAAACCCCGGCGACCAGATAACGGAAGAACAAATTGTAAAACGCTTAAAGGTACTGGCCGGGCATACTGAATGGGTTCGGGTATTCTCCACTACAAACGGTTATGAGCTGATTCCGGCCATAGCCAAAAAAATGGGATTCAAAGTATTGATGGGTGCATGGATTGATAAGAACAACGAGCAGAATGAAAGGGAAATACAGTCTTTAATAAAACTTGTAAAGGAAGGAGTAGTAGATATGGCTGCAGTGGGTAACGAAGTTTTATTCAGAGGCGACCAGGACGAAAATGTTTTAATCGGTTATATTAATGAAGTAAAGAAAAATACCAGTGGTGTACCGGTATCTTGTATTGACATATATAGTGAACTAATAAGCCATCCTAAACTGGTACAGGCATGCGACAAATTATTAATCAACTGTTATCCGTTTTGGGAAGGTGCTCATATTGAACATGCAGGTATTTACCTGCAGGAAATGTATAGTAAAGTAAAAGCTATAGCCAATGGAAAGGAAGTAATCATTACAGAAACAGGCTGGCCTTCCAGCGGGCAGGTAGTTGGTGATGCAGTGCCTTCTAAAGAAAATCAAATGCTGTATTATGCAGAAGTACAATTATGGGCGGCACAGGCGGGGGTAAAACTGTTTTACTTCTCCTCCTTCGATGAGTCGTGGAAAATACATTTTGAAGGATGGGCAGGAACCTCTTGGGGCCTGTGGGATGAAAACGAAAAATTTAAGTTTAACTAAGCAATACAATTTTATGTCATACCGCAAAGAAAATATTTTTTCATCACAGAATTTAGCAGAAGTAAATTACCTCGCTGGAGAAACAGAAGAAGGCCTTACTAACTTATTTGCAGAAATTTTACAAACGGGAGTACATGGTTTTTGTTTTAGTTTATATGAAGAAGGACAAAAGCCCGGTGATATAATTTCAGAAGCACAGGTGCGTCGGCGAATGGAAATCATAAGGCCCCATACAAAATGGGTACGTTCTTTTTCCTGCACCGATGGTAATGAACTGATACCGAAAGTGGCAAAGGAGTTCGGAATAAAAACATTAGTGGGAGCCTGGCTGGGTAATGATGCGGAAATAAATCGCCGGGAGGTGGAGGGATTAATACAACTAGCCAATGAAGGGTTAGTTGATATAGCCGCTGTTGGTAACGAAGTAATGTATAGAAATGATTTAAGTGAAGAAGAACTACTGGGATTTATCAATGAAGTAAAAAGCCGGGTACCGCAGATACCTGTTGGATATGTGGATGCTTACTATGAGTTTACCCATCGCACCAACATTACTGAGGCCTGTGATGTGATACTATGTAACTGCTATCCATTTTGGGAAGGCTGTTCATTTGAACATTCTTTGGCGCATATGCAGCAAATGTACCAGCAGGCCACGCAGGCTGCCAATGGAAAAAAAGTAATCATTACAGAAACAGGGTGGCCCAGCCAGGGAGAAAATACTAAAGGGGCACAACCATCTGCACAGAGTGCAAGGGATTATTTTATCAATACACAGCTTTGGAGTGCCAATGAAGATATACCAGTATTTTATTTTTCTTCTTTTGATGAAAGCTGGAAGGTAGGTGCAGAAGGAACAGTAGGTGCTTATTGGGGAATATGGGATAAAGACGAAAAACTAAAGTTTTAAGAATGGATTTTTTTGATCAGTTTAATCTACCTGTGGCAAAAGCAATTTGCTATTCTGGTTTCCGGGATGGGCAACAGCCGGGCCGTATTACACCTTTGTATGCAGAAGTGAAAGAAGATTTACTCCTTCTTCAACAGCATTGGAAGTATTTAAGATTATACGATTGTGATGAACATGCTGAAACGGTATTGCAAGTGATAGAAAAAGAAAAGTTGGATTTCAAAATAATGCTTGGTGCTTATATAGAAGCAGAGATAAATAATCCTGATTGTCCCTGGGGCGGTGGAGTGTACAACGAAGAACAGTTAGAGAGAAACAAAATAAGCAATGGCAAGAAAATTAATAAATTAATTGAGTATGCCAACCAGTATCCTGATATAATTTTTTCCCTCTCGGTAGGTAATGAAGCTTGTGTGAGTTGGACGGATCATTTAGTTTCAGTTGAAAGTGTTATTGAATATGCAAGACTCGTAAAGAAATCAGCCAAACAACCTGTAACCTTCTGCGAAAACTATGTGCCCTGGCTCAATAAATTAGAACCTCTTGCGGAAGTGGTGGATTTTATTTCCATACACACTTACCCGGTGTGGGAGTATAAAACGATTGATGAGGCGATAGCTTATACACAGTCCAATTTTGATGCAGTAGCCAATCTTTACCCGGGTAAACCGGTGATCATTACCGAAGCAGGTTGGGCCACGAACTCAAATGGGCGGGGAATCCCCCCGGAAAACGTAAATGAAAAATATCAAAAGCGGTATTACGAAGAACTAATGCACTGGTCTGAAAAAAGGGAAGTGCTTACTTTTTTCTTTGAAGCCTTTGATGAGGCCTGGAAAGGTTCATCCCACCCACTTGAGCCGGAAAAACATTGGGGCTTGTTTTATGCAGACAGGACTCCTAAAATCGCTTTGGCTCCCCAGTAGCAGCCTGGAGTAATATGCTATAAGGGCAGGAATCAAACTGTTTCAGGGCAGCGCTGTTTCATTCTGCACAAAAGCTTACGCAAACGATGGCGCAGATGTAGTTCTACTTACTACATAAGATTAGGGTATTGTTCTATATTTTAATATGGAGATGAGGCGTTTCTTTGCGGTAGAAACAATGACTAAGGTTAAGGCTCTGATGAAATAATTGAAAGACCGTTCAAACAATCCATATCTATGAAAACTATCACAATCCAAATGTCCTGATGAAGACGAACTCCTTTAAATTCTAAAGTCCACCAATTTTGCAGCCCCGGTTTATCGGGGCTGTTTATTTATCAATAAGCTGCCACTTCTTTAAGTTTCAATATTTCTGTTGCAAACTTCTCACACTCTTCCTGCACTTTTTGTATGTCTTTTGATTTTACATACGAGCCAATTACATGATCGCCGGCATTGGGTATAGCTACTTCTCTTTTTAAATCGGCAGCCGCACTTAATTGGTTAAACATTCGTTTCATAGCCGACACCTTCACCACATTATCCTGGTTGTCTTCATCCTTGTAATAATAGAGCAATAGTGTTGGTTGTGTAATTTTTTTGAAGGTCGATTCTTTCATGGTTCTTTCAAGCAATTCTTCCAACTGTACGGTTGCCTCAATCCTGTATTTATTATTCCAGTATTGTGCATAGGTTGCTGTTGTATCTTTTGCCCTATTGTATTTGCCTTTTACCATTTTGGCAATTTGTAAACCCCAGGGATTGTTGAGCAACCAGGCATTAGGGTCATTAATGGCAATATTGGGAGAAAGCAAAATCAACCCGGCTATTTCAGGATATTCTGCCGCCAATTTTAATGCTAATGTGCCTCCTGTTGAGGTGGCCATCAGAATAACTTTTTTACCTAATTGCTTTGCAATGGCATAAGCCTGTTTGGCGGAGTTCCAAACTCTATCAGCCGTAAAATTCAATAACGGTTCTGTTGTATCCACTCCATGATCGGAAAGCCGGCTTAGAAATAAATTACAACCAAACTTTTGAGCAAACTCATAATGTACCGGATCGCCTTCTTCCTGGCTGGCAGAAAAACCATGTAAATAGACTATCGAATATTCTGTTACCTGTTTTAAAGAATCGTTGAACCACAAAATCCGGGCTTCGTTGTCAGGTTTCAACTTTTGTTTGGCTTCATTATCACTGATGTATTTTTCCAGCGAAGCTGCATCGGCAGGAACAGTGGGGAGATCTTTTGTAAGCTTGGGTTGAGAGGGTTTTGGCCCCACAAAATAAACGGCGATCAGCACTAAAAGGATGATGCCTAACCATTTGAGAAATTTCATGGCTACAATTTTGCTAAAACTACATTAAATCCTTGTTTCTAACGGCGTTAAGCCTTTATTAATTAGGCCTTTCGTTTGCTCCCCCCGCTTAATTAACGTACCTTCGCCGCTCGTTTGGAAAAAAGAGAATTATGGATATTAGAAACATCGCAATTATTGCCCACGTTGACCACGGTAAAACTACACTGGTTGACAAGATATTACACACCACAAAAGTCTTTCGTGAAAACCAGGAAACTGGCGACCTGATCATGGATAGTAATGACCTTGAAAGAGAAAGAGGCATCACTATTTTCAGCAAGAATGCTTCTGTAATGTACAAAGATGTAAAAATCAATGTAATTGATACGCCGGGTCACGCCGACTTTGGTGGTGAGGTAGAAAGGGTTTTGAAAATGGCCGATGGTGTATGTCTGTTGGTGGATGCTTTTGAAGGTCCGATGCCACAAACAAGATTTGTATTACAAAAAGCGTTGGCCTTAGGATTAAAGCCAATTGTAATTATTAATAAAGTAGATAAGCCAAACTGCCGTCCAGATGAAGTTCACGATGCAGTTTTTGAATTGTTCTTTAACCTGGATGCTACAGAAGAGCAATTGAATTTTCCAACCTTTTATGGTTCTGGAAAAAATGGCTGGTTCAATGATACATTAGATCAAATTGATAATATCAATCCACTGCTGGATGGTATTGTAAAATATGTTCCACCGCCCAAAGTAAATGAAGGGCCGGTGCAAATGCAGATCACTTCATTGGATTATTCTTCATTCCTTGGCCGTATTGCGGTAGGCAAGGTTAGCCGTGGCGTATTGAAAGAGGGACAGAATGTTGTATTAATGCAAGCTGATGGCAGCGTTAAGAAAACAAAAGTGAGAGAATTGTATGTGTTTGAAGGAATGGGTAAAAAGAAAGTAACAGAAGTAATAGCCGGAGATTTATGTGCGGTAGTTGGTATCGAAGATTTCAATATCGGTGATACTATTTCAGATGCTGAAACACAAGAAGCATTACCGGTAATAAGTGTGGATGAACCAACGATGAATATGTTGTTCTCGGTTAACAACTCACCCTTCTTTGGTAAAGATGGAAAATTCGTTACCTCAAGACATCTTAGGGATCGTTTGATGAAAGAAACAGAAAAAAATCTGGCCCTGAAAGTAGAAGATAGCGAAGAAGGTGATAGCCTGATGGTGTACGGTCGTGGTATCTTACACTTAGGTATATTGATCGAAACAATGCGTCGGGAAGGATATGAGTTAACGATAGGTCAGCCGCAGGTAATTGTAAAAGAGATAGGTGGTAAGAAATGTGAGCCGTATGAAAACCTTGTTGTTGATGTGCCACAAGAATTTGCTTCTAAAGTAATTGATCTGGTTAGCCGTCGTAAAGGTGAAATGCTGATCATGGAAACCAAAGGTGAAATGCAGCATTTGGAATTTGAAATTCCTTCAAGAGGTTTGATAGGCTTACGTACACAAATGTTGACTGCTACAACTGGTGAAGCTGTAATGGCACACCGTTTTACAGAATATAAACCATGGAAAGGCCCAATTCCTGGAAGAAATAATGGTGTATTGATATCAAAAAGTACTGATAAAACAACCGGCTACTCCATCGACAAATTGCAGGATAGAGGAACATTCTTTGTAGATCCGGGAGAAGAGGTTTACACGGGGCAGATCATTGCCGAGAACATTAAACCCGGCGACCTGGTAGTAAATGCCACGGAAGGAAAGAAATTAACCAACCACCGTGCAAGCGGAAGTGATGATGCGACTAAAATTGCTCCTAAGACACTGATGACATTGGAAGAGTGCATGGAGTACATTCAGCAAGATGAGTGTATTGAAGTAACGCCAAACTTCATCCGTATGAGAAAAGTGATACTGAATGAAGACGAAAGAAAGAAAGTACAGAAGAAAATGGAAGCTGAAGCGGTTTAATTTCCAAACTATATTTTATAAATGCCAGACTTAATCGTTTGGCATTTTTTGTTTGGTGATGTTTGACTTTAGTTATTTAGCTTTATACAATTAGTATTCTAGTTAATGATTCCTAACATTCTTCACTTTGTATTTGGCATGGCCCCTGACTTTGGTGGGAAGCCCTTCTCCCTGGTCCACTATTTATCAGTAAAATCGTCTATTGATCTGAATAAGCCTTTGGCTGTATTTTTTCATTATCAATACGAGCCGGAAGGTGAATGGTGGGAGAAAGCAAAACCATTGCTTACATTAAATAAGATTGAAGCACCAACTAGTATTATGGGCAATCCACTATACCATGTAGCACACAAAGCAGATATAGTACGATTGCAGGTTTTAAAAGAAACCGGCGGCATTTATCTCGATCTTGATACTATAAGTGTAAAACCTTTAACAGAGTTGCTTCATCACTCTTTTGTAATTGGTCAAGAATTAAAGCCGGAGTATGTTCCAAAAAATTGGCGGCAAGGCATTAAGTATAACCTTGGATTGATAAAAAGTGATTCAAAAAATGCTACAGGTCTATGTAATGCTGTGTTACTTTCAAAAAAAAATAGCGATTTTGTAAACCTTTGGTTAAATGAGTACAAATCTTTTCGTTCAAAAGGCAGAGATAAATATTGGAACGAACATTCTGTGTTGGTGCCACAAAAACTGGCAGAGCAATACCCACAACATATTACCCATTTAAACCCCTATGCGTTTCATTACCCATTATATAATGAGCCTGGTATTAAATCAATGTTCGAAGAAGTAGCCGAATTTCCGGAAGCACTACTTCATCATTTATGGGAATCTTTTTCGTGGGATAAATATTTATCACAACTTAGCATTGAGAAAATTAAAGAAACAGATACAACGTACAACCTTATTGCCCGACGATTCTTATAAAATAAAATAAATGAAAGTTGGTTTTGTTGCCAGATGGAACCCATTGGATAAAAAAGCCTGGTCAGGAATCAGCTTTTATAGCTATCAGCAGATTAAAAAATACGCTGAGGTGGAAATTTTCAATTTTAAATTACCCGGGTATTTGAGAGAGAGGCTGACAACTCAAAAAAGTATTAACAGGCGTTTTTTTAAAAAACAAACAGCCGTTGAGTTTCTAAAAGCATATTCAAAATATTTCAGCAAGCAATTACAAAGAGAATTAAAAAAGAGACCGGTAGATGTATTGTTTGTGACAGCATCATCCCAATTAATTGCGTATATAAAAACTGATATTCCAATTATCTATATGACCGATGCTACTTTTCAGCAGCTTCAAGGTTATTATCCAAGTTTCAGCAACCTGGCTAGATATAATATTAAAGAGGGGATAGAACTGGATAAAAGAGCATTTCACAATGCTACTCATTGTATGCTTGCTTCGGATTGGAATAGAAATTCTGCTATACAAGATTATGGAATTGAGGACAACAAGATTTCAGTAGTGCCTTGTGGTGCTAATTTGGATATTATTCCATCTGCAAGCGAAATAAATTGTAATGCACAGGTTCGTTGCAATTTATTATTCCTCGGTGTAGAATGGGATAGAAAGGGCGGTGATATTGCACTAGAAACAGTTCGAAACCTGAAACAAAAAGGAATTAATGCAACATTGCATATTGTTGGCTGTGTGCCTCCTCATGATATAACAGGTGATGAAGGTGTTATAGTTATTCCATTTCTGGATAAAAACAATGAAGATGAATTTAAAAAGTTGAACCAACTTTTTTTGCAAATCGATTTTCTATTGCTACCAACCCGTGCCGAATGTGCGGGCATAGTTTTTTGCGAAGCATCTGCGTATGGCATTCCTTCTATAACAACTGATACAGGGGGAGTAACTAGTTATGTGCTAAACGGAATAAATGGGTACACACTTCCTTACGATGCCAATGCAATTGATTATGCGGATAAAATTATTTCAATTTTTAAGAATCCAGCGGAAATGCAACGGATGAGAATTGCTACCCGCCAAAGATTTGAAGAAGTATTAAATTGGGAGGTCTGGGGGTTTTCTTTTCAATCAATAATTAAACAAATATTTTCGGATGCCCGCAATCCAAGAACACATTTCTAAAAGCCTTGATGTTATTATTCCTTCTTACCGCTTTGCGGAGAATGAAAACTATTTGGTAAGGATAGCAGCTTTAAAATACCCCGATGACTGGGCGGTGAAATTTTATGTAGTTGGCGATAACCCGTCTACTCAAGTTCCTGCAGATCTCCAAAAATTAATCGATACTAATAAAATATATTTTAGGTGTAATGAAAAAAATATGGGTTTGTGTTACTCCCGCAATAGGGGTCTTGACTTATCCGAAGCAGCATGGGTGTTATTTATAGATGACGATGTTATCCCATCAGAAAACTTACTTTTTAGTTTTATAAATGCAGTAACTCAACACCCCAACGCAATAGGTTTTGGAGGAGTGGTTAATTTCCCCGACACTACGAGCAATTTTACGAAGGCTTTAGATATAGCCGGGTATACTTATTTTTTTTCTTGTGCTTCACATAAAGCATCATTGCCATGGGCTGTTGGCGCAAACATGTTGTTTAACAAAAAAAAAATTGGCACAGTAAGATTTTCTGAAGAATTTAATAATGGCGGAGGGGGCGATGAAGTTGATTTCGCAATACGCATTAAACAAACAGCTTCAGAGCATTTAGTAGCGGTACCCGAAGCTACGATGCTTCATCCGTGGTGGAATAAGGGGAAACCTGATTATACAAGGGCATTTAAATATAGTGAGGGTAACTATTTGTTACTAAAAGAACACCCACAATTTGGGATTTACCGATTTCCCAATTCGGTGGAATTAATATTCTTTTCGCCGTTGGCACTTGTTGCAGGCCTTAGTCTATTGAAATGGATACTGTTTGTTTTTAGTGTTCTATTAATTGATGCTAGTATACATGTACTAAGAGTAATAAAGAACAAAGGCGCACAGCCTTTAATTGTCCTTGCCTATAGCTGGATGCTGAAGCTTGCGGAACAAGCTGGTTATCTTAAAGCCAATGTAAAAAATTTAAACTTTCCCGGACTTTTTAAAAGATTTGATATTGAATTATCACCGGGGCGAAAAAGACATTTTCATACTAACCGCTGGATTATATTAAAAATGATTCTTATAGTAATTTCTTTTTCGGCGTTTTGTTTACTATAATCAAATGGGCTTAATTTTGTAGTAAATCTGAGGGTATGAAAAAAGTGATACCAGTTTTATTTTTTGCAATACTATTTCTGCTCTTTAGCACTAACGACCTATCGGCGCAATGTTCTATTTGTACTAAAACAGCCCAACAACTTGGTGAAAAACCGGCCAAGGGAATGAACAGTGGTATTCTATACCTAGCATTTACTCCTTTTGCAATTGTAGGATATATAGGCTACCGCTGGTGGAAAAATAATAAAACCAGCTAAGTCCTCTCATAAAAATCATTGCTGCACTTTTTTACATTGCTTAACTTGAGCAGATAAAACCATCTGCACATGCAAAAGCTCATTGCTTTCTTATTACTGTTACCAATTTATGTAGCAGCACAAACCCAGCCTTCCACAAAACAAGGACTTCCCACCATTGAAGAAAAAACGAAAGACCTTAAAAAGTATGAAGGCTTTTTAAATTTTTACTGGGATGATAATACAGGTAAGGTTTGGCTGGAAATAGATAAGCTTGATGCAGAGCTATTGTATATTACTTCACTACCTGCAGGGCTTGGCTCTAATGATGTAGGACTTGACAGAGGCTTACTTGGCAGCGAACGAATTGTAAAATTTTCAAAAGTTGGAAGAAAAATATTATTAATTCAGCCCAATCAAAATTACAGGGCAATAACAAACGATGTGGCAGAGAAAAGGGCAGTGGAGCAATCATTTGCTCAATCAACGTTATGGGGCTTTACGTTGGAGGGAGAATCTAACAATCATTATTTGGTTGATGCAACAGATTTTCTACTACGGGATGCAATGCAGGTTAGCAATCGTTTAAGAAGTAACCAGCAAGGAAATTACTCGTTAGATAAAAGTCGCTCTGCAATGTATTTACAGCGAACAAAAAATTTTCCGCAGAATACAGAATTTGAAGTATCAACTACATTTACTAATGCTGATGGCAACACAGGTAATTTTTTAAGAGATGTTGTACCATCAGCAGAAGCCCTAACAGTTCGGATGCACCATTCCTTTGTACAGCTGCCTGACAGTGATTATCAGCCAAGAGTATTTGATCCCCGCAGCAGTTATTATCCTGTTTCGTTTTATGATTTTAGTACACCGGTAACAGAGCCGATTGAGAAATACTACATCATGCGGCATCGGTTAAAGAAAAAAGATCCAACTGCGGCTATTAGCGAACCTGTAAAACCAATCATTTACTATTTAGATAATGGAACACCAGAGCCAATCCGCAGTGCATTAATGGAAGGAGCCAGCTGGTGGAACCAGGCATTTGAAGCAGCAGGCTATAAAAATGCTTTCCAGGTAAAATTATTACCGGAAGATGCAGACCCAATGGATGTTCGCTACAATGTAATCAACTGGGTACATCGTTCCACCAGGGGGTGGAGCTATGGTGCATCCGTAGCTGATCCAAGAACAGGAGAAATTATTAAGGGCCATGTTACATTAGGATCATTAAGAGTGAGGCAAGATTATTTAATTGCCTCAGGTTTATTAGCGCCGTATGAAAATGCCCGCCCGGATGACCCGTTCGGACGGGGAATACCTGCAGATAATAAAATGATGAAGATGGCATTGGATAGATTAAAACAATTAGCAGCACATGAAATCGGTCATACCATCGGACTGATGCATAATTATGCAGCCAGTGTAAGCAACCGTGCCAGTGTAATGGACTATCCGCATCCATTGGTAAAACTAAATGCGGCTGGCGAAATTGATTTGGGTGATGCCTATGATCTAAAAATTGGAGAGTGGGACAAAGCAGCCATCACCTGGGGTTACCAGGATTTTCCTTCCGGAACAAATGAAGCAACAGCATTAAATAAAATTTTAGTTGATGCAAATAAAAGGGGGTTACAATTTATTTCTGACCAGGATGCCAGGGCTGCAGGTGGTTTGCATCCACAAGCACATTTATGGGATAATGGCAACGATGCAGTAATAGAATTAAAGGAATCAATAAAAGTTCGTAATAAAGCATTGTCGCAATTCGGAGAAAAGAATATAAGACCCGGTATGCCAATGGCAATGCTGGAAGATGCATTAGTGCCGGTTTATTTTTATCATCGTTATCAAGTAGAAGCCGTAACAAAATTAGTTGGCGGTATGAATTATACGTATGCTACAAGAGGAGATGGACAATTAGTAACCAAATCACTTTCAAAAGAAGAACAGAAAAAAGCATTGAATGCAATTATTGATTGCCTTGATCCAAAATTTTTAGAATTACCCAACAGAATTGCGCAGCTAATTCCACCACGACCAGCTGGATATGATTTTTCAAGAGAATTGTTTAAGAAAAGAACCGGATTAGCATTTGATGTTTTGTCGCCTGCAGAAACAGCGGCAGATCTTCCTTTATCTTTTCTGTTTAATGCACAAAGGTTGAGCAGAATGGCACAGTATGAAGTGCAGAGCAACGGTTTGGGTGTAGCCGAAATGGTAAATACGTTGATTACAAAAACATGGAAAGCACCCAGACAAACGGGGATACACAAATTAATACAGCTGCAAACTGAACAAGTATTATTGACTTATTTATTATCAGCCAGTGTTAACGATAATAATTCGTTTGCTGCTAAAGCTGTATTACAAAAAGCATTGTTGGACCTATGGATTTTTGTAGATAAGCAAGAAAAAACTGCTACCGACGAAACATACAAAGGACATTTATTACTGGCATTGGAAAGAATGGAAAAGCCGGAGGCTGCAAAGCCTACTATTCATAAAGAAATTCCACCCGGCGCACCTATTGGCTGCGATTGGGATTAATGAATAATAAGTTTCTTATTTTTTTCTCCAATCCGAAGTAAATAAATACCCGGAGAAAGAATTGGTAAGTTTATGGTGATACTATTACCTGATAACTGTTGTTGTAAAATTTGTTTGCCGCTGATGTCCGTTAGTCTCATTGTAACAGGAACAACAAAGTTTCCATTGATGGTTATTTTATTAGTAGCAGGATTTGGATATACTAAAAATTGATTAGCGGGGTAATTAATAAAAACTGGTTTGTACTCAGAATAAGTAATGGAGTTATCTTTTTCAATGATCTTTAAGCGGTATAAATTATTACCGGGTGTTGGATTATTATCAATCGTTGTATAATTCCGTTGAATATCATTAGCGATGATAGTGGTAAGTACAGTTTGTTCGTTATTACTTTTTATTTTTTCTATCAAATAATGCTTAGCCAGTTCAGGATTTTCTACCATCCAGTCTATCTCTACTTTTTTATTTATTAATACTGCATTAAAAGAGATTAGTTTAACCGGTAATAAAAATCTGCAATAAGCGGCAGGGCTAAAAGAACGGGAGAAGGTGTAATTGGAAGAAATATTACCACTACTTCCTGCAACTCCCGGAATCGCTGTGTTACAACCTGCATTTCTATTTGACTCAATTCCACCACTTCCACCAATTATTGATGTTGTTACAGCAGGGAGAGCACCTGTAAAATAAATAACGCCGCCACTTCCGCCGCCGCCACCACCAAAGCACCGCACAATAGAATTATCATTAACTGAGTTACCTCCATTGCCACCATTAGCAGTTATTGACAGACTGCCAACGTAATTGTTTACGTTCATGATTATTGTACCACCTGCACCACCACCGCCAGCACCATCTGCCGCAGAGACACCGCCATTCCCACCATTCGCAGAAATTATTTCTCCATTCCCGGTCAAGGTAGTTGTCCATATAAAAACTAAACCTCCTCCATTTCCCCCATAATTTGTTGTTGGAGAACCATTGTTTGAATGTCCGGCACCACCGCCACCGCCAGAGAAAATTTTTGTTCCGCCGGAAGAGCTTAAAAGTTTTCCAGCCTGTCCCCGATTTCCAGCGATGCAATTAAAAGGGCCGCTACTACTATTTCCACCACCCTGCCCTCCTAGACTAAGATTAGCACCACCACCACCACTATTGTTATGATTGTTTCCGCCACCGCCACCGTTAGCCGGAGCCCCCTTACCACCGTCTAAACTTCCGGGGATATTTGCAATTCCTTCTCCTTTATAGGCTCCATTGGCGGCTGTTGCTGATGATGCATCGTATGCATATTGTGTACCAACAAAAGGATTACATGTTCCGCTATGCAACAAAAAAGCACCACCTCTAAATCCACTTGAATCAGCATATATCGGTGCATTAAGAATTATATCATTGATGGCATGCAATGCAATTACGCCTCCTGTGCCCGCTGCACTATCCCATGGCTGAGCTTTTAATGTATCTACAATTTCAGCTGAATTATATTCAGCAAATTGTACCAACTGCACTTTCCCATCTAACGGAGAATAGTTATTTAAAAAGGAATGAAATAAAAACACCGAGTCGTCTTTTATAAAGCAAATAGTTCCGATTTCGTAATTACCTGCATTATTAGTTGCAGTAACGTTACCAAAAGTAATATCAGTTGCTGTGCTTATCGTTGCTCCTTTCATTTGTACCAGCATCACCATTGAGTTTATATTTAAACCCGTAGGATCTTCAACCACAATGCAGGCTTTAGAAGGAACTATATCAATTACTTTATGATAAGTGTTTACAACCCCTTGTATAGGTGTTTGGGCGATGGAGTAAAAAGAAATCAGCAAACAAAAAATAAAAACAGCTACTCTCTTTTTAAGAATAGCTAACAAAGTTGGGAGCAATGAGTTTGAGGATTTCATTTCTTCCGTTCAAGGTAAAAACATTTTCATCAATAGAGAAGGTATAAAATCCACAGCCCTTAATAAGTTTTAATGGAATATTTACGAAGAGATTCTTTCGTGGTGGCAACAGGAGTTTTACTTTTTTAAAATTGGCTTTTTTGTAAGCATTTATTTATCAGCAACAAACTTATATAAGTTAAAACTGCCTTTTGTATAAGCAGCCTCGATCTCCTTTTTGAGAACAGCTTTATCTATTCCTTTCATTCTTTTTTGCTCAATCAGGTAAAAAGCTCTTTCGGCGAGTAGCCAGAAAGTTTTATCTGTTAAATGCGACTTCTGTAATTGATTTTTTATTATTGCCAGCAACTCTTTTATGCCTTCATTTTGTGATGCTACGGTTTTTACAACCGGCACTTCGTTATAATGTTTGCTAAATGCAGGAGCCAGCATTTGCTGTAAGTTTCTTACAAACAGATCCGCATCAGGCCGGTCGCTTTTGTTCACCACAAAAATATCGGCTATCTCCATCAAGCCTGCTTTCATGGTTTGTACCTCATCACCGGCTTCGGGCACTACCACCACTACAGTAACATCTGCCAGACCTGCAATTTCAATTTCACTTTGCCCAACGCCAACTGTTTCTACTATTATATGATCAAAATGAAATGCTTTTAGCAAATCCGTTATTTCAATAATTTTTGGATGTAACCCACCCATAGAACCTCTTGTTGCCAACGAACGGATAAAAACATTTGGATGAGTGTACCAGTTGCTCATTCTGATTCTATCGCCCAGCACAGCACCTAAATTAAATGGAGAGGAAGGATCAATACAGAGTACCCCAACTTTTTTTCCTGCTCCTACTAATTGACCAATCAATGCATCAACCAATGTGCTTTTACCTGCACCGGGAGGACCAGTGATTCCAATGATTTTTGAATGAACAGTGGGAAGTGTTTGTAATAATGATTCATATCCCGGAAATTCATTCTCCACCAGCGAAATACTCCGTGCCAGTGCTTTAATATCTCCCTGCTGCATTTGTTGTAAAAGTTGCTGCCACATAGAATGAACGGGATGTTGAATGTTTATAAACTATACCGGACAAGTTACAATATTCAGCCATAACGACCATTGATTTTATGGGTTTTCAATAAACAGCAAAGGCACTATATATTAAACTTGCTGAACACAAAAAAGATGCAATCTTTGTACTTATGCAATCATTATCAGTAGTTATTGTTTGTAAAAATGAAGCCAGTATTATCGGGCAAACCTTGCAAAGTCTGCAGGGACTTACAGATGATATTGTGGTGTATGATAATGGAAGCACTGATGATACAGTAGAAAAGGCAAAAGCTTATACAGCACAAGTACACCAGGGAAGTTGGGAAGGCTTCGGTAAAACAAAACGCAAAGCAAATACATTAGCGAAATACGATTGGATATTATCGTTGGATGCGGATGAAGCCATTGATGAAGTATTAAAAGAATCGTTATTAAATTTTAAACCGGAAAATGATAACGAAGTTGGCGAAATAAAATTCAAAAACTTCTTTGTTGATAAGTGGTTACGCTTTGGTGAGTGGGGAAATGATAAGCATATCCGTTTGTTTAACCGAAAGCAAGTAAACTGGGATGATGCTGCGGTACATGAAAAATTGATAATGCCTGCAGGAGGTCCTGTAAAAAAAATTGATGGTTATGTATTGCACAAAACAGTAAAAAGCGTTGACGACTATAAACAAAAAATGCAACAGTATGCCTTACTAAATGCCGGCAAGTATCATCAACTGGGAAAAAAAGCAACCTGGGTTAAACGATATCTTTCCCCGGTATTTACATTTATCAATTACTATATTTTCCGGTTGGGCTTTTTGGATGGCTATGCCGGATATATATGTGCAAAAATTACAGCCTGGTACACTTCGTTAAAATATGAAAGATTGAGAGAATTAAACAAGAAAGTAGGGTTTGGTAAGTAGCGAGTGGGAAATAGAGTTCAGAATTTTAACCTTGTTAGTCACTTACCCCTCCCCATTCTTTTTTACTTTTGCGTAATGACCAATTTCATTCCCATATTTCCACTTGGTATTGTGGTATACCCCGGTGAAGATTTGAACCTGCACATATTTGAACCCCGGTATAAACAACTCATTACTGAATGCCATGCCGCAAAGAAACCATTTGGTATTCCTACGGTGATCGATAATAAAATGCAGGATTATGGTTCCCTGGTAGAGATCGCAGAATTATACAAACTGCATGAGAATGGTGAAATGGATATCAAAACAAAAGGTGTAAAGGTCTTTCGCATTTTAGAAGTAATAAAAGAGCTACCCGAAAAATTATACAGCGGCGCTATTGTAAACTATCCGGATAATTATGAAAAAGGAAATCCGGACACCATGCGAAAATTAATGACCGGTATAAGGGAGTTACATAAACTATTAAACGTAAATAAAGATTTTAAAAAAGAAGATGAAGTGCTGAATACCTACGAAGTAGCTCACCACATCGGGTTATCTTTAGAAGAAGAATATGAGTTGCTGCATTTGCTGGATGAAAGACAGCGGCAAAAATACCTGAACTTGCATTTGGCAAAAGTGTTGCCGATGGTGGCTAGTATGGAGCAATTAAAAGAGAAGATAAAACTGAACGGCCATTTTAAAAATTTGGGTGGCTTTAAATTATGAAATTATCGATTACTTTTTTTCCTTTTTAGCGGTAGTTCATAGCCTAAAGACCCACCAATCCATAGTGAAGTAAGGTTGGTAAGTGTGGGATTCTCTATTATATATGCATCTATTGAAAATTTTATCTTGTTGTATTGATAACCCAAATTTATACGAGGACCAAAATGTAATAAAGTGCCTTGGTAGTGTCGGCTAGGAAAAGGGCCAGTGTCTGTTGTATCTGTCAATGTAATATCAAATTTCGAATTAATATTAGTAAACCCTAAGCCAATTATTGTAAACAGATATCGTTCTTTATTTTTTTTAATAGAAAATTTTTTTTCAATGTCAAGAAAAAAATCATACTTAAAATTTTTCTTTACGCTTACATTTTGGGTAAAGGGGGTTGTGTTTATATTTATTCCTTTTGTACGATGAAGTAGGTTGTATCTGCTATAAATAGATGCCGAAACAATCCAGTTTTTTTTCATTGCTCTACCTGCACTGCCATGAATACTCCACGACTGCCAAAATTTGTTATCATTGCTAGGCAACCCGCCATCTTTTGGTAATGGCCCCCTTGACACATCTTCTATATCAATTGGATATTGACGATAGCCTAATCCAAAAGAAAATATTAACTCTTTTTTTGAAAGTTGGGAAAGTGTTGTTTTTGATATAAAAAGGAAGAATAGCGGTATAAGCAACTTCATACAATGAAAAAGTAGAAAAAATAAATGAAACACCTACATTTAACACCCAATAATTTACTATGGCTACAACCCTTTGTTTCGATTTTGGCAACACCAGAAAAAAATGTGCGGTCTTTCATAAAGAGGAGATGAAAGAAGTGGTGGTATTACCGGATGATTCGTTGCCAACAATGCAAGCTCTCGTCAACAGGGTGAAGCCAACTAAATCCATTTTATCATCCGTAATAGAACATAACCCCGCCATTGAAGAATTACTGGCAGCCAACACAAAATTTCACAAACTCAGTCATCTCACCAAAGTGGCGTTTACAACGCCGGTTGGCAAACCAGAAACGATTGGGGCCGACCGGTTGGCACTCACCGCAGCAGCCGTTCATTTTTATCCAACAAAAACTAATTTGGTTATTGGCCTTGGTACCTGCATCACCTACAACTTCATCAATAAATATCATGAGTTTGTTGGGGGGGCAATCTCTCCCGGAATGGAAATGAGGCTCAAAGCACTTAATTATTATACCGCCAAGCTGCCAATTGTAAAGGCCGACAGCAATGTGCCGCTTATCGGGTACGATACAACCACCAATATTCTCACCGGAGTGGTGATGGGAATGGCCAAAGAGATCGATGGTTTTATAGATGCATACAGGGAGAAGTTCAGGAACTTTAACGTGCTGTTAACCGGGGGTGATATAGTGTATTTGGGTTCGCACCTT
>CAZXMP010000062.1:0-21706 GCA_964641575.1 uncultured Chitinophaga sp.
GTCTGCATATATTTTTTCCAACTCACCTTTTTCTATGGCCAGGTCAATCAGTGATTTTGCGTATCGTGTTGCTAAACGTGGATTGGGCATAATTCAATTTGAAAATTTTTCAATTTGAAAATTTGGAGATGATATCGTCTCATTGCCAAATTTCCAAATCATCACATCAATTCAACTTTACTTCATCAACCAACCCTTTTATATGGGCTTCTTGTGCATCTTTATTTCCTAATTCTTTTCTCAGGACTTTTTCACTCACCTCAATAACCAATTTACCTACCTGGTTTTTTACTTCCGTTAATGCAGCCATTTTTTGTGCATTAATAGCAGCTTGTGCTTCGGTTACAATTTTGTTAGCCTCTGTTTTAGCCTGCTCTTTTGCTTCGTTTACAATGCGATCTTTTGTTTCTCTTGCTTCCTTCAGCATCTGAGCTCTTTCTTCACGGGCTTTTGCCAATAGAGTTTCATTCTCACTTTTCATCAACGCCATTTCTTCTTTTACCCGCTGTGCAGTGGCTAAAGAATCAGTAATGGTATTTTCACGGTCACGCAGCCCTTTAATAATTGCAGGCCAGGCCATTTTCTTCAACAGGAAGAAAACAATTAAGAAAGCTAAAAGGGTCCATACTAGTAACCCGAGTTTAGGAAGAAGCAATTCCATATTATTCTAGTTCAGTTTTTAATCAAGTTAAATACTGCATCCTCCGCCCTGTGCATAAGATGCAGTAATTTTTTTGACAACGATATTACAATACCATTGCAAGGAAGCCAACGATGATAGCAAACAGTGCAGCACCCTCTACAAGGGCAGCAGTCAAGATCATGTTTGCACGAATGTCGTTAGATGCTTCTGGCTGACGGGCAATCGCTTCTACAGCGCCTTTACCAATCTGACCGATACCGATACCAGCACCAATCGCAGCTAGACCTGCACCAATTGCACCACCTGCATTCGCAGTAGCTTCCAAAAGAATTACATTTAGTAAATCCATGTTTGTTGTTATTAATGATAATTAAAAAATACAAGTTTAATGATGAGCTGCATGTGCCTCATCATGATGTTCACCTTCGAATGCCTGGCCGATAAATACTGCTGTTAACATCGTAAAGATGAAAGCTTGTAAAAAAGCTACCAGTACTTCAATCAGGTATATAAAGACAGTAAAGCCTATTGAAAGTGGAGAAGCTCCCCAACCTGCAATTGGATTTAATTGTCCGAAAATGAATATCAATGAGATCAAACAAATGATAATAATGTGACCAGCCACCATGTTGGCGAACAACCTGATAATAAGGGCAAATGGTTTGATAAATACACTCAAAAACTCAACCGGTACCAAAATGAATTTTACGCCTAATGGCACTCCCGGCGGGTTGAAAATGTGACCCCAGTAATGAGAGTTGGTGCTGAACATGATCACCACAAAAGAAATGATACCGAGTACTGCAGTAAAGGCGATATTACCTGTTACGTTAGCCGCACCAGGTATCAAACCAAATATGTTGTTGATAAGAATAAAAAAGAATACAGTTAGCAAGTAAGGCAGATACTTTTCGTATTTGTGTCCCAGGTTTGGCTTGGCAACTTCATCTCTTACAAATGTGATAATAGGTTCCAGCAAACTTTGAGAACCTTTTGGTGCAGAAGTAACACCTACGCCACTCTTATATCTTTTTGCTATACGCAACATGATCAGCACAAATAGGCTAAGTGCCAATATCATTTGCACTACATTGCGGGTAAGGGAGAAATCATAAACTTTTACAGAAGAGTCAATATTGCCTGCCGCATCAACCGCTACAATTGTTTCCGGCTTGAATTTTTTTGGGTCTAAACCCATTTTTTCAATATTGTGCTTTGTCAGTATCACATACCCTTCATGTGCATGTTCGCCATGATGAAATGCGGATGACATAAAAGTGGTAAATCCTTTTTGCGGAGAATAGAGCACTATCGGAAGAGGAATAGAAGCACCGAAAAAATGGAATTCATGTCCATCGAGTACATGGTCAAAAATCACCTCACCTACGTTCAATTTATCTTTCCCACCGTCTTTTTTATCACCTTCTCCGCCGTCTGCGATAGCAGATGTGGAAATTAGTACAAAAAATAAGCTGAAAACCGCTACAGCAAAGGATTTGAAACGATGAACTACCATACCCATTCCGAAATTTGGCGCAAAGATAGGGATGCAGAAGTGAAAACGAACTTTGAAATAAAGGAATTTGACGATTTACTCAAAAATGAAATCCACATCATTTATGCATTGGTGTAAAGCTGGCGAATAGATTTGATTATCAGGGACTAATCTTCTCTTTTTTCTCAAATTGAAGCTCATATAATTTGCTATAAAAACCGCCTCTATTCAGCAATTCATCGTGGTTGCCAATTTCCTTGATTTCTCCTTTATCCAGCACTATAATTTTACTGGCCTTCCGGATCGTAGAAAGCCGGTGAGCAATCACAATCGAAGTTCTTCCCCGTATTAATGTGTCAATGGCATGTTGAATTAGTATTTCACTCTCTGTATCTACCGAAGAAGTGGCTTCATCCAAAATGAGAATTGCCGGATTGTAAAGCATGGCCCGGATAAAAGATAATAACTGCCGCTGCCCCAGCGATAAAGTAGCACCTCTTTCCATTACATTATAATCATACCCACCCGGTAGCCGCATAATAAAATCATGCATATCAATAAGCTTGGCCGCTTCAATTACTTTTTCTCGACTGATCTCCGGATTTCGCAACGTAATATTATCTATCACCGAACCGGAAAAAAGAAATACATCCTGCAGTACGACACCAACATTTTTGCGGAGCGACTCTACTTCATAGTCTTCAATATCTACATCATCTATTTTTATCAGTCCTTTTTGAATATGGTATAAACGATTCAACAAACTTATAATAGTTGTTTTACCACTTCCAGTATGTCCAACAATGGCAATCGTTTCTCCAGGGTTCGCCATAAAACTTACATCCTTCAGCACATAATTTTCATCGGTATAAGCAAACCATACTTTATCAAATTCAATTTTTCCAGCTACTTTTTCAGGAGCAAAAGTTCCTTCCCTATCAATAAAATCTGGATTGTCTAATATTTTAAACACTCTTTCGCTGGCTATAATGCCCATTTGCAATACATTAAATTTATCGGCTATTACCCGCAGCGGTCTGAACAATAAATTCAAACATAAAATAAAGGCAACTACGGTACCTTGTTGGCTTTCCTGCAATTGCAATGCTTCTTTGGAAGTGTACCATACTACCAGGCCAATGGATAGTGCTAATACAATTTCTACTAATGGGAAAAAAACAGAATAGGCGAATATGGCTTTGATGTTGGCATTCCGATGTTCTTTGTTGATCGCTTTAAATTTATTCAGTTCCTGCTCTTCTGCTGCAAAAGCTTGTACCACCGACATGCCTGTTAAATGCTCCTGCACAAAAGCGTTGAGACTTGCCACCGCATTTCGTACTTTAAAAAAAGATTTATTAATACTTTCTTTAAAATAATAAGTAGCCAAAATAATAATAGGAAAAGGAATAAGGGCTATCAATGTCAGTTGCCAATCGGTCCAAAGCATAAAGCCAAGTACAGAAACAATAGCCAGTAAGTCTGCGATTATTGGTACCAAGCCATCAGAAAAAATATCATTGATAGACTCAATATCATTAACGGTTCTGGTAGTAAGTGTTCCAATAGGCGTTTTATCAAATTGGGAAAGATTAAGCCCCATAATTTTTTTATAGGTGGCTACCCGTAAATCTTTTACAACCGATTGTCCGAGTACCGCTGTTGTAAAAGTGAAAAAAAAACGCATGAGTGTTTCAATTACAATTAACCCAATTTGAATCAGGGTAATAGTAACCACCATGTGGCCTATTGAATTTGTGATGTACTTGTCAACCGTAAGTTGAATAAGAAATGGTCTTACAGGAGTCATAAAGGCCAGCAAAATCGCCAGCACTACAGATAGATAAAATTTTTTCTTGTAGGGAGATGCATACTGAAATACCCTACGCAGTAAAGTAAAATTGAAAAACTGTTTTTTAGGTGCTGACAAAATGAATAATTAAAGAAGCAGCAAATGTAGATAGAAGAAAGTTATCAGAATGCCCGTTTGTCATCTTCTTCGCCCATAGCAATTTTATATGCTTTAATAAACAGAGCGCCTAGGTTTTTGTATGGAGGAATATAATCTTCGAATTCTTTTGCTACTACCATCTTGTCTAATTCTTTCCAGAAAGGAATCCAGTCAATATTATTACCGGTTCTGGCTTTATCGGTTAAGAGTTGAAAGAAAGGACGGTTCACTTCTGTGGCACCTATTTGTTTGGATGCAATAATATGAGCATCCGGTGCTTTTTCCAGCACATCATGAATTAAATGATAACCACCGCAAGAACCCAGAAATACAATTTTTGAGGAAGGGAACATCTGGTCAATAGTAGCATCCGCATAGTAGCTATGTCCTCTGTGAATGGTAATGGAGGGATATTCTTTTTTTGCTTCCATGTATTCACACAAAGCTTTCTGTGCTTTTTCATCTTCACCACCTTCTTCCGGCAAAGCTCTGTTGGCATAAATAGTAACCGGCTTTCCTTTTGCTGAATTAATAGTTACCCATTGCTTGTTGCTGTTATCTATTTTCCAATTCGTATTACTAAACATATTCACAAAGCCTCTGAAAATTCCTTGTCCGTCTTTATCACCATAAAAGAACACTTGCATAATTACTCTGCCGCTATCATTTAATAATGATTTGTTAGGAACTTCATATACCGGCGGAATACCAAGTTCCTTTGTAAGATCTATTTTATTTACAGTGTCAGCAGATAAAAAAAGATTGTTTAGAATTTTATAAATAGCTATCCCTTTTTTATTATTCTGATTGAGGTTGCGCTGATAACATTCCTGCACATTGCGCAACATTTCATTGGCAATAGGTTTTAATGATTCTGCGATACTTGCATAAGAGTCTGCCACATCTACTCCATCTTCCAAACCATCCGTTTTCTCCAGGTTTTTTACAAATGCTTTCATCAGTGTATTGGCCGGGTCATCTTCATTTGGGTTGGTTGATTTAGGAAATGAGCCGAGAAAGTTGCCGAGAGTATTGTAACCAGCCGCCATCTTGATCAGTTTGCGGTATTTATCAAAGCTTACCAGTGTCAGTAATGAGTCACCACGGTTGCCAATTTTTTTCATCATTAGTGGGTACACACCTTTGGTAAAACTAGAGGTATATATAGACCCGTCTGAAGATACAATAAGATAATACAATTCTTCTGCACTTAATGGCTGAATACTTCTGAACCGAACCTCTGCGCCTTCATTATGTAACGCATTTATCGTTGTTATAAAAACAGATTTAGCTTTATCTTCTAATTTTTTACCAAGCGATTTGTATTCAAACGCAGTATCCTTATTCAATAACCGTTGATAATAATCAATCTGAGTTTTTACCAGTAATTTATAATATAGAACAGAATCATCTTTTACATCATCAATATCACGGATCGTTATTTTACCGTTTACAATATTATCCAGAAAAGGAAAATAAAACTGGCCGCTTTTACTTCTGGCCATAGTGGCAATTGTTTTAACAAATACATCGTCATTAATATTTCTTATCGTAACACCCAACTTACTATTGGAGGCTGCATAGTCATATAATTGTTTAGGATATTTTCTGGCTACCACCCGTACAAGGCTGTCAGCAAATGGCATAGCCGGATTTTGATACAAGGTCAGTAAAGTTTTTGCCGGATTTAGGACGCAAAATTTCAGCACCAAATTGTTTTTTGATGCCAGATATCCGGCGTTATTATCAAAAATATTAGCGCCAAGAACATTGTTTCCCGCATCATATGATAACTGACTGATTATACTTTCAATGGATTCATTTTTCCTGTCTTTAGCAACAGATGCTTCAAATGCATTGACGATAACCGGAAGATTTGCCGGGTTTACTTTCTTATCTGATTTTATTTTCCAGTTTTGTTTAAAATACTTTAGAAGATTTTCAAGACCTGTGAGATAATTAACCTTTAAACGATGGTCTAATACTTTATCCATTTCAATCAGGTATTGAATCACATCGACCTTTCTTACCAAAGCCTGTGTAATAAGAAAGTTGACATCCTCATCTTTTGAAGGAGTAAAAAGTTTATCGGCTTTTCCATCGGCTGCCAGAATGGATTTTTGCTCAGCATCAATTGCATCGTGCTTGAGTGCACGGGAAAAAGCAGGCTTAAAAGGCACCGGTATATTTACGGTATCTGCCATACTAACTCCCTGGGCTTGCACAGCTTCTACACAAAAAATCATCAATAAAAGGAAAAGGTATCTGTTCATTGTCATAAGGATAGAATGTCAAAGTTACTAAGGCCGGTCGATATAGACCGTTTAACAGGATTATTATTGATACAGACGCATTTATAAGGCATAAAGCTGTCTGGGCCGGGAAAAACAACAGCTTTTCAGGGCTATACTTATTAAGTTATCATTAACTCTATGTAAACTAGACTCTCCAATTTCCCTGCCCGATAATTTCAGGTTAGGTTTGCGAAAACTTTCCAAGAAATGGACAATACGCCCAGAAAGGTGCTAATTGCTGACGACGAGCCGGATATTTTAGAAATACTGAAATACAATCTTTCTAACGAGGGGTACGAAGTAATTACTGCTAAAGATGGCGATGAGGCATTGGAAAAAGCCCGTCGCACCCAACCTGACCTTATCATATTGGACGTAATGATGCCAAAAAAAACAGGTGTGGAAGTTTGCCAGCTTTTACGGGCACAAGCAGCTTTTAAAGAAACGTTGATTGTATTTTTAACTGCTGTTAACGACGAAGGCACACAAATTAAAGGACTTGAAACCGGCGCAGATGACTACATAAGCAAACCCATCAGCCCAAGAGTTTTTTTAAGCAGAGTAAATGCACTTTTTCGCCGGTTGAATAAAACGGATGCAAGGATTCTTACCATTGAACATCTAACTATTGATCCGGAACGTTTCGTTATAATGGTGGGGGATAAAGAAATCATTCTTGCCAAAAAAGAATTTGAATTGCTTTACCTGCTTGCGGTAAAACCCGGACGGGTATTTCTTCGTAATGAAATACTGAACCAGGTTTGGGGCAATGATGTAATTGTAGGCGACAGAACCATTGATGTTCATATTCGTAAGATCCGGCAAAAACTGGGAATAGATTGTATTACTACTGTGAAGGGAGTTGGGTATAAATTTGAATTATAAAAGAAGAAAGGCACAAGGTGCAAGAGACAAGGCACAAGTGTCCCAAAGTTTTAAAGTTCCTTCGTATCACTTGAATTTCTTGTTCCTTGTACCTTGTATTTTGATCCTTGATCCTTGTGCCTTACACCTTGTACCTTCGCACTATGTTTTCCACCAAAAATATTTCTCCCCGCCAACTCTCTGCATTTACAGCCTTAGTACTGGCAATACCTATCAGCTTATTAATTGGATATATAGAAAATAGCTGGAAGATTGGCGCCATCTGTTTTGCCATCATTTTTGCCGGAAGTTACCTGCTTATATCTTTTATACTGGAGCGGTTTATTTACCGAAAAATAAAACTGATCTATAAATTCATCCATCAAACCAAGGCTACAAAAAAAGAAGAAACCTATTATAAATATGTGTTGCCACAAAAAGATATTGCGCAGGTAACCGATGAGGTAGAGGCTTGGGCAGCTGAACATGAAGAAGAGGTGCAGATGTTACGTAGTATTGAGCAATTTCGAAAAGAGTTTCTGCAAAATCTTTCGCATGAATTTAAAACTCCTGTTTTTGCAATACAGGGATATATTGACACCTTGCTTGGTGGTGCTCTGGCTAACCCGGAAGTAAATAAAAAATTTTTAGAGAAGACCGCTAAAAATGTTGAGCGGCTTACACACCTGTTAAACGACCTTGATGAAATTTCCAGCCTGGAAAGAGGGGAACTCGTTTTATACAAGGAAAATTTTGTGATACAGGATTTGGTAAAAGAAGTATATGACAGTCTATCAGGCAAAGCAGAAGCTGCAAATATTTATTGCTCTATAAAAAAGGGCTGCGAATCCCCTTTAACTGTTTATGCTGATAAATCAAAAATCAGGCAGGTATTGACTAATCTTATTGAGAACTCCATAAAGTATGGCAAGTACGGCGGCTCAATTACGGCGAGTATGTATAAAACAGATGGAAAACATATTTTAATAGAAATAAGCGACGATGGAATTGGTATTAACGAAAAACATGTACCCAGAATTTTTGAACGTTTTTACCGGACGGAAGAAGGCAGAAGTATTGATGTAACAGGAAGTGGCTTAGGACTAGCAATTTGCAAACATATTATTGAAGCGCATAACCAAACAATTCATGTGCGTAGCAGAGAAGACATTGGAACAACTATTGGATTTACCCTTGATGTAAAGAAAGATTAATACCAATCTTTTCCTTCCATCAAACTGGTAAAAAAGTTTTTTGCTTCAGAAGTCATTGCCACACTTTTTACATTATCCCCCATATCAAATAAAAAATGTTCGCAGCCTTGTTCTGTGTACTTAAATATTACAGGTAATAATTGCTTCCCATTTTTATAGAAAATAAAGTTTCCGTCGTAGCCACATTTAAACTGTTCTGTTTCTTTCCCGTTAAGAAAACCACCTAGTTTTTTTATTGCTTTGGATTCTTTTGAACTTACTACTTTAATAATTGAATCGCTATTTGGCGCATTGAAAGTTATGATGATGCTATCGCAGCCATCTATTACTTTATTTGTTGACGAAGAGTTATTGCAGGATAAAATCAGAACCACTAACCCAAAAAACATTAATAATCGCATATCTTTTTATGCAAGTTAGCATAAAAAAAGAGGCCTTTACACTTCTAAAGACTTTTATCTTAATGAAAGTGGCGCAGCTTCTGCTTGACTAAAATTTTCTCCTAAAACATGTGCAATAGTTTGAGCCAATTGTTGCTGATAGTACTGCTGCTTTTCTTTTATTTCCCCTAAAGGTGTAATGCCAGGACCCAGAATTGCAAACCAGGTTTGTGAAGAGCCGGTGATAAACTCCCCATGCGATGTCCATTTAGATGATTTATTTCCACGTCCATGATCAGTGGTAATAATAAAGGTAGTATTGTTCTTATAGCCGGGTGTTGTTTGTACCCAACTCCATAACTCGCCAATCATTTTATCTGCTTGTGCGGCTTGTTGCAGATAAAGATCATACCTGCCCTGGTGAGCAAACTCATCTGTTTCTCCTAAACTGATATAGGTGAGCCGGGGTTTGTGATGCTGTATATATTCTTTAGCTTTCAAAAAAGTCAACTGATCATAGCGGGTTGCAGTTTTATCATATACGGCTTCAGATTGTACTGCATTGATAATTTGTTGTTGCACAGAACTACTTTCCAGATTTTCATACCCACTGTTTATCGGTAAATTATTTCTTTCTATATTTAAAATATAAGGAAACACATCCCATGAAGAAAATATAGCTATACTATCTTTAAAGTCCTTCTTAATTTGAAGATATTCGAATACATTAATATTGGAATTCTTTAATTTTCTATTCGATGTGATGGAGATATCCGCAATGCCCGTAAACATTTCATTATACCCCGGGTATGACAAAGAGTAAAGATTGGCAACATTTACTTTATTATCATATTGCCTGTTTCCAAGCAGTTGTCCTTTCTTAGCGATCACATTCCAAAAGAAGGGAAGTAATTTTTTTCTTCTTTCTTCGAATGAAGCATCCCAATACAGCAACTTGGCAGTAGAAGTGTCTGGAGTAAACTTTTCAGAATTAATGATTGTTACATCGGCACCATTAAAAACTTCCTGCCATCGAAATCCATCAATCGTAATTACTATAAGATTACCTGAAACAGGAATTTTGGGTTTAGGATGAGCATTTTTCAACTCCTGCTTATACATCGGTTGTAGCATTATCATCAATAATGCAGTAGCCCAAATACTTTTCATGTGTATCGGTTTTGCAAAATAAGCATGCAGATATGAACATACTATTATGCAGAAATTATGAAAGTATTAATAACCGACAGCTTCATTACAATTGTATAAGGTTTATGTAATAATAATTTAATCAACGTTTCATCATGAGGACACAACTGATAACAAAATTTGCAAAACTCCAGCCCAATGGAAAAAAGACCCGTAGATATTGCAGTAATCTCTGATTTGCATCTTGGAACTTATGGCTGCAAAGCCAATGAAATTGTTGCCTACCTGAAAAGTATATCGCCCCAGCTATTAGTACTTAATGGCGATATTATTGATGCCTGGCAATTCAGCAAGCATTACTTCCCCGCTTCGCACATGGCTGTTATCAAAGAAATATTTCACCTACTCACTACTGGCACCCGGGTAATATATATAACAGGTAATCATGATGAATTTTTACGCCGCTATGCCGATCTTGAATTGGGCAACTTACAGCTAACCGATAAAATGGTGATCGAGATTCATGGTAAAACCACCTGGATATTTCATGGCGATGTATTTGACAATACCACCAAGGGCGGTGCTAAGTTCTGGGCGAGGTTAGGCAGTAATGGTTATGCGGTATTGTTGGGTTTTAATCGAATGGTAAATCGATGTTCAAAATTTTTTGGACGTCAGCCTGTATCACTTTCCCGGAGATTGATGAATAGAATTGACAAATCAATTATTCGAACAGATGCATTTGAAACGATGGTTGCCGATTTAGCTATTCGAAAAAAATATGACTATGTTATTTGCGGACATATACATCAACCAAAAAAAAGAACAATAGAAACCAGTGAAGGTTCTGTTACCTATTTAAATTCGGGGGATTGGCTGGAACATTCTACCGCCCTGGAATATTATGATAATGACTGGCATATTTATACGCATACAGAACCTGCAAAAGCTACCGTCAACTTAAAAAAGCAACCCATGCAGGCTGAAGTAATGACCAATGAAATTGCCTATTCCTTATATACGCTACAAAACGAGTTTAAGCTATGAAAATATTTTATGCCGTACAGGCTACAGGCAACGGGCATATCAGCCGGGCAATGGAGCTACTGCCACATTTAAAAGAATATGGTACGGTTGATATTTTTCTGAGTGGGGATAATAGTCACCTTGCACTTAATGCTCCCGTAAAATATCGTAGTAAGGGAATCAGTTTATTTTATAACTGTAACGGCGGTTTGGATTACTGGCATATGATAAAAGGTTTACATCCCCTGCGAATTCGGGAAGAAATAAGGGATTTACCAGTTGAGAAATATGACGTGGTACTAAATGATTTTGACTATATAACTTCCGCAGCATGTGCTCGAAAAAAAATCCCTTCTATTCATTTCGGCCACCAGGCCAGCTTTCTATCTCTGCTAACACCAAGGCCAGCCAAAAAACAAGTAACAGGCGAATGGTTATTAAAAAATTATATAAAAGCTACACATCATATAGGCTTGCATTTTAAATCGTATGACGATTTTATCTTTCCTGCTATTGTAAAAAAAGAAATACTAGAAGCAGAACCTGTTGATAATAATCATATCACTGTGTATTTACCCTCTTACTGCGAGCCACAGTTGCAGGAAGCTTTTTTTGCTTTACCTGATTTTCAATTTCATGTTTTCTCCAAAGAAACAAAATCAATCAAAGCAATAAACAATATAATTTTTTTGCCTGTTGATAAAAAACTTTTTAATAAAAGTCTTATCAGCTGCACTGGCATTATAACTGGTGGAGGTTTTGAAACACCTGCTGAAGCATTGCATCTGGGTAAAAAAATTATGACCATCCCTATTCGTGGACAATACGAACAGCAATGCAATGCAGCCGCAATGGCCTCAATGGGAGTTTACCATCTTACTAAAATTGACGAAACGTTTACCACTGCTTTCTATAAATGGATGGAAGCACCTTCTCCATCAGCAGTAAATTATGCCAACGTTATTCCCCGTTGTTTGGAACAAATATTCCTATTGGCCGAGCAATCGTTGCGGCAGAAAGCAGCTTAAACATATTCAAGCAGGCACAAAAAAACCACCCCGGCCTGTCTGCTTCGGGGTGGCTAACTGCTGAGAAAAACTGCATCAGGTTTTTTGCTTAACATGAGAGATGCAATCCTGGACGATGGGTAAAGAACTGCTGCAAAGATGTTGTTGGTTTATTATCCTGTTGTTACATCAAGATTAAGTCAAGGTTATTAATCAGTAGGTTATAAGTTTAATAAGCATTTATTCTTAGATCCTAAAAACTTAATATTACTTTATTGTTAAGTTTTGTAGCTTTAAGCAGCTCGCCTCCATGAAAACAAGGTGCTACATATTATCCCTGTTGCTTTTTATTAGCTTTCTGCCAAAAATATCTATTGGTCAAAACAACTATTCTACTATTTCATTTGATTTTTTTGGAGACCCGGTTAGCTTAAGCTTTGACAAATCCAGCGAAATAAGCTTTGGTGAAATTCTTACCCAGCAAACATTGCAGTCTTTCCAACAAACGATTAATGCCGGCAATTCCGATCTATTTATAAAAGAATTGCTGGATTATAAAAAACAATATCAATTAGACGACTGGCTCTATTACCAGTTGATCAGAAAAACAGCACAGCATATTAGTCCTAAAACGGAGAACTATTATCGCTACACCTTATACAAGTGGTTCCTGCTTACCAAATCTGGTTACGATGCCACTATAAAAACAAACGGAGAAAAAATGCTTTTTTATGTACATACAGAAGAAAGCATCTACAACATACCTTCTTACATAAAAAATGGCAAACAATATGTTTGTCTTAATTACCATGACTACGGAGGCTATATTGATTTTGAAAAAGAAAAATTTATTGAAGTTGAACTTCCTGTTATCGGGGCAGAGAAAGGGTTCTCCTATAAAATAACACGGTTGCCCGAATTTAGTCCGGGTGATTATGAGGATAGAAAATTACAGTTTAACTATAAGGAAACCGACTACCAGTTTAAAGTAAAACTTAACCCACAGATAAAAACAATTTTTGCAAATTATCCTGTGGTTGATTATGAATCGTATTTTAACATCCCTCTTAGTAAAGAAACCCACGCCTCTTTAATTCCTGTTCTTAAGAAAACTATAAAAGGAATGAGTACAAAAAATGGTGTTGACTACCTGATGCGTTTTACCCGTTATGCTTTTCTTTTTGAAAAAGACTCTGAAGTGTTTGGAAAAGAAAAAAGATTATCCCCGGAACAAACATTACTGTACGAACAAAGTGATTGCGAAGACAGGGCTGCATTATTCTTTTCTTTAGTGAAAGAAATATATAACCTGCCCATGATAGTGCTGGCCTATCCGGACCATGTAACAATAGCTGTAAAGTTTAATAAACCTGTTGGCACCCCAATTATATATAATGGAATGAAATATTCGGTTTGTGAGCCTACGCCACAAAAACAAGATCTTGCTGTTGGCCAGTTATCCCGTAATCTGAAAAAGGAAACGTATGAAATTGTTTACGCCTACTCCCCATCTCACTAATAATTAATTACTCTTGTCTTCCGGGTAACACCGTCACATTTTTCTCCAGCCTGTCTAATAATTCCTTTGTATCGTCGCTCATGGCAGTAAAATATTTTTCCCCTGTCTTAATAAAAGAAAGTTTCATGCAATCTTTGTTACGGGAAAAATAAATGGTTTCTACAGCTCCGGCTTTCCCATAAAAGTAAATTTTGCCTTGAGTAATACAACTATCTCTTGCCTCAATAACTTTCCCATTTACATCGGTTGCAACAACCGGTAACGGATTTTTTACAATCGCTTTTGTCATATTAAAGAAACGTGGGTCACCCGGAGTATGGTAATACATTACTACAGCACTGTCACTTTCAATCAATGCGGGTAGCATCTTAACTTTAACTGTTTTACTTGTACATCCAAGAACAAACAAACTGCAACAACACACAATCTGGCTAACTAATTTCATATACAATTCTTTGTTACCAAAATTAAAAACGTCCTGAAAATTATTCAGGACGTATAAATTTATTTAAATCAACTTATAAATTAATAAGAAGCATTCTGCGGATCCCAATTGCACCAACCACTTGTCCAGTTAGTAGCTCCAAAAGCACCACGATAAGTAGTACTCGTAAAGAAAGCATTCATACCAGCAAAGCTTGAACCAGCTAGTGCAGGAGAACCTACAGCTGGCAAAAAGTTTGGAGCTGTTGAATAAAAAGGACTGGTTAACATTATTGCAGCAGATGTTGCATACGTATTACATCCTTCAGCTTCAGCCTTAGTTTGTATTTGTGCATTAGTTGCTAATGCTGCATTAGCTGTTTTATAAGGGAGTGTGGTAGCATGTACCATGTTATTCTTAAACTCTGAAACACCATTAGTATAATAATCATTAAGGGTGTTATCAGATTCCATAGAAAAACCAGCATCTGGATGCCCCATTAAAATTGAATTACGCAAAATAAACTGAGTTGATCTTCTCCATCTATTCGAAAAATTATGATTACCTGCTGTTCCTGCTGCATCATTTGGACCTATGAAAGTAAAATTGCTTAATTGAGGTTTTGTACGTGGAGATACTGTTGTGCCAGCAGCGTCATTATCACACTCAATAGCATTACCAGCATCACCAGCATCTACAAAATCTGGTTTACGACAAGAAACCGCAAATTGTATTTTACCAGTATAACCAAAGTCAAAATCAAAATCATCATCGGCCGTTGCAAAAGCCACCAGGTTTTTTGCATTCACAGTACCACCAAAAAATTCATACGCATCATCATTACCAAATGATACCTGAATATTTTCCAAAATAGTACCTGATCCTACACCACCACAAGTCAATCCATTAATTTCAGAACCGGGTTCTGCAGCTATACCTGCATATTCAATACGAACAAAACGAAGGATACCACTTTCATCTAACGGGTCTGTACCACCATATTGACGGCCAACACCACCTTCGATAGTTGGTGCCGGATCAAGTGGGCGGTTAGTTGGTGCTTTACCTAATAAAATTATTCCTCCCCAATCTCCCGGTGCTCTTGAACCAACTGGCTTACCACTTGTAAACACAATTGGGCTTGCAGCTGTACCAGATGCTACGATTTTAGCTCCTCTTTCAATAATCAAAGCTCCCTTTTCTGTAATATCACTTTGGATTACAGAACCTGCTTCAAATGTAACAGTAGCACCATCGGTAACATATACATAACCTTTCAATATCCATTTTCCTTTAGCATAAAATTTACTGGAAGATATGACTCCGCTAATAATATTGCTGGTAGGATCAGGGGGTGCTATAACAGCACCACCTTCATCAAAATTCACTTTTACACAAGAAGTGAAGCTGAAGGTTGTAGCGAGTATCAGCGTTCCCAAAAAAAACTTTTTCATAATCAATTTTTGTTTTTGTTGTTTTTAATTTTATAGTCAGTTATTATGGTAATTATTTTTTACCGATGTTGAAATCGTAAGTAAATCCAATGGTGATCGTAGAGCCAGGTGTAAATGAATTGAATAGCCTGTCGCTACCTTTACTGAATGCTTTTTTACTATCGATATTCTCATAGAAGTAATAAGGGTTGTTCAAAATATCCGCCCAGGTAAGTTTTACTTCACCTCTGCTTTTCATTACTTTCTTAGCTAATTGAAAATCTACCTGGTCACGGGGTCTTTCATAGATGTCTGGAAAATCCAGGTTACCCACTAATGAAAGTCGCTGACCGATTCTGTTATACAATAATGAACCACTCCATTCACCTTGCTTGCTGTTGTATTGTAATCCTACATTGGCCAGGTAAGGTGATTGACCCTGTAATGGACGATTAACAGAAGTTGCTACACCGCCGGATGTAGTACCGGATAAAGTAACTTTTGAATAGCTGTAAGTAAGATTGGCAAACACACTAAAATTATCCAGTGATTTTGCAAGGAAATCTAAATTTTTTCTTACTTCAAACTCCGCTCCAACAGTATATGCGTTATCTACATTGCTATAACCATAGTTTCTTCTGTCCAATACACTCGATGGGTCAAGACGTAACTCAATCGGATCGTCAAAATATTTGTAGAAACCACCTATAGTAATTGCTTCTCCGCCTTTGGGATAAAATTCATAGCGGATATCACCATTTAAAATAGACGTTCTTTTCAAATTCAAATTTCCGTTTACACCATAATTAGCTTCATAATCATAAAATGAAAATGGTGCAATTTCCCTGAACTCTGGTCTTGCTACGGTGCGGCTACCAGATACACGAATGCTATTTTTTACATTAGGAGATAAGGTAAAGTTGAAAGATGGTAACAGATCCCATTTCTCTGTATTTACCACTACTCTTTTAGAAGTAACATCTTTTGTGGTAAGGAATTGCTGAAAGTTTTCAACCCGTACACCCCATACTAATCTTATTTTTTCGCCAAACTTGCTATCGAACATTCCATACATTCCATTAAGTATGGATACACCAAAGTACTTATCCTGATTGTTCGTAAAATCATTTAGCACAAATCCGTCATTGGCAATATTAGCTGCTGCAAAAATCTGATCAAAAGGAAGTTCTGCTTTATCACCATCAAACTGTGTAGGAGATGCTGGCTGATATTGGAATATACGGCTACGGAAATCACGGATACGGATCAATGTAGAGCCGCCGGTTTTAAAAATCTGTTTGTTATTCTTTATACTAAAAGGAATGGTAAGGCTTCCGTTTGCTCCATAGCTAAAATCCTGCAGGTTGCTGAAAAAGCGACGGGTATCATCATCATTATACTCAAAAGGACTAGTAGAGCCTTTTGAGCGGAAATAGGCTGATGTACGCAAATCCGGTTGCGATTTTCCGTTGTATGCAAAATTTCCATTCCATTTTAATTTGATACCGCTGGTCGTTAATTGATGGTCACCTTCTAACTGGCCGCTGTATAATGAACGCTGATTTAATACAGAGGAGCGAAAATTTATTTCTTGTATACGGTCATCATTAAAACCAGTTCTTACATAATAATTATCTTCTAAAAGCTGGTTGAACAAGTTCTTAAAAGAAATCTTGTGTCTTCCTTTTACGTAAGAAATATTAGCTATTGCACCGGTATTGACACTGTACTTATTCTGATTATCATTAAGTACTACTATAGCATCCCCATCCTGTTCATGCAGTCTTCTTTCCACATTGTATTGCAACATGCTGTTGCGATACTGCACAGAAAGAATTGTTCCCAGTACTCCTCCATTTTTAAACTTTGTACTCTTACCCCAGGTAAGACTATAGGTTTGTGTAGGAAGTGCTTTGTTGTTTACTTCACTATATACATCGTTGTTGAGTAATTGGCTCCAGGCAATTTTTTGTTGTGTAGTTCCACTGCGATATTCTTGTTGTGTTTTCGGAAAATCTGCAGGCAGTTTTCTTGTTTTATCATCAAAGCCCAGCCAATCCAATCCGTTTCTTTCATTGCTGGTAAAATCGTTGAAAACAGATTGTGTATTAAAGCCAAGTGCTACACTTACCGTTAATAAATCTCTTGTAGGTACATCTTTGGTATTGATTTGTACGAGGCCCCCTGCAAACTCACCTGGTAATTCTGGGGTAGCTGTTTTATTAATAATAATATTATCAATAAGTGAAGAAGGAATTACATCAAAAGAAAATGCTTTTTTATCAGGCTCCGTACTTGGCAACTGTGCATTATTAATAACAGCAGAATTGTAGCGGTCACTCAATCCACGAACCACCACAAATTTTCCATCCTGGATACTGGCACCACTTACTCGTTTTAAAACTTCACCGGTATTTCTATCTGGCGTACGACGAATGAAATCTGCAGCCAATCCGCTTGATAAAGCCGTATTACTTCTTTGAAAAGTAAGTAAAGCCGCTGTGTTCTCTTGTTTTCTTGATGTTGTTTTAATGACAACGCCTTCAAGGTTTGACTTATCTTCTAACACAATCTCCAGGTAATTTTCCTGGTTAGCGGCTACATCTACATCTGAAATTGATTTGGTTTGATAACCGGTGTTGGATACAGTAAGAGTGTATTTTTTTCCCGCCTCCAGCGTAATGTAAAATTTACCTTCAATGTCTGCTAATACCTGCTTGCCTGCACCATCAATGACAATGGTAGCTCCCTGCAATGCTTCGTTCCGGGTATTTATTACCTTACCGGAAAGCTTAATTGTTTGTGCCTGTGTTATTGCAAAAAGGCCAATAGAAAGAAGTAAAGTAAAGACGAATCGCAGCCTGAAGTACATACCTGTTTATTTCCGGCAAAGGTGTGCCGGAGAGGTTACCGCCATGTTACCCCCAGGTTAAGCAATTATAACCTCAATGTTACCGGAATGTTACCAAGGTCAATTAGAACGTTACTATACCCGTAAACCGCCATTGTATGGCTTCTTGTGCCGGACCTTTAAAATAGCCGGCATCTGTTTGCAGCTTCAGGTTATGCTTGAAGAAATAATGAGAATAGGCCAGCATATATTCATTGAGCCGTGAAGTATAATTGGAAATTTTTTTATCGGGTGAAGTAAATCCGTACCGAACAGCAAACTCATCTTTTTTTGTAAACAAGTAACCGCTTTGTAAAAGAAAGCCGGTGCCACTGTACACAAAATTTGCTTTAGCAGGGTTATTAGGATCTATGCTGATACCGTTTCTGGAATTTCTTTTATATAGCTCACCGGTAAAAGACCAGCCTCTCTTTTTCATAACGATATCTGCGCCGTAATAATGAATATCTGCCAACTGGTTATTATATAAATACTCGCCTAACTGGCCAGCCACCCGGCTTGTTCTGTTATTAAAATTGTAACTAACCCCCAGCGATAATTTGAATTTATCTTCAAAAAAAATATCCGACTCAACATAATCCCCACTATTCTTAAACTCTCCAAATGGCAAGAACTCCGAGCGAAATGAATAACTCAGTCCATTTGTTTTATCAGAATTAATTCTCCCTTCACCTGAAGTCAGCGCAAAGGTGTTGCTTAATATTGCTTTCTTTTTGAAGTAAATGGTGTTAGTTACCCAAAAGCCTTTGTCCCGGTCCAGAGTAAAAAGTCCATTGGTATTAGAACGGTCTGCAAACTGCAGATTTCCGGAAGATGTTTGCCGCTGCCGGTTACCCGGAAGTTTTGTTTGCCCAAACCCAAACCGCCATCTTTTATTAGGTGAGTAATACAACATGGCGTCTCTTAAAAAAAGGTTGTTCTGCACAGCAGAATTATCTGGCGAAATATCACGTTGAGAAAAAGAAAGCTGAATCCGATAGGTAAATTTCTGGCTAATGGCGTTGCCAGCAAAATTTAGCCGCAAGCGACGAATATAGAAATCAACAGTACTATTCTCCGTTTTTAAGTCGTACCGGGTTTCTGCCATACTTTGTATTCGGCCCCCTATACCTAAAGAAAAAGTACTATCCCGGGATGAAAAGGTAATCGGCTTGCCAAAATGTGCATCCATGAAGCCATTATCGGGGTTATACTGACCCGTACAAATAAGGGAGAAAAGAAGGAAAAAACCAGTTAAATATGTTGTTACTACTATTCTGTTAGGCCAAAACATGACTTGTGTTTAAAATTGCTGCAATATAAAGTCTTTGTTATTGAATCATTACCCTAATTTTATTTCTATATTAACAAATCATTAATTCTCCCTACCCTTAACACCCATCATTAATTCTACCCGGTATTTTCGCAAATCATTCGGCATCAGCCGATATTAAAAACTACGAACTATGGCACTACAATCGTTTTTGAAAATCTTCATGCCGAAGAACAAAATTTTTTATGAATTATTTGAGAAGGTAGCAGATAATGCTGCTAAAATGGGCTCTATCCTCCGGGATATTGTGGCCGAACCAGATTTCGATAAAAGAGGTGCATTAATATTACAAGTTGAAGATCTTGAACATGCTAATGATGAATTGACACATAATATTTTTACAGAACTGGGCAGAAATTTTATAACGCCTTTTGATAGAGAAGATATTCATTATCTCGCTACATCATTGGATGATATTGCCGACTACATTTACGCAGCTGCAAAAAAAATAAACTTCTATCGGGTTAACCCCAATGACACAGGCATGCAAAAATTTGCTGAGTTGATTGAACAAGGAGCCCAGCAGGTAAAAATTGCTGTAACTGAGCTTCGTGACATGAAAAATATGCGGAACATTACAGAAGCGTTGGTAAAAATAAACAGTATTGAAAACCAGGCAGACGATGTGTTTGATTTCAGTATCGAAAAATTATTTGCTACGGAGCCAGATGCAAAAGAAGTGATTAAGAAAAGGGAGATTTACCAGGTAATGGAAATTGTTACCGATAAATGCGAAGATGCAAGCAATGTGATAGAATCTATAATTATTAAATATGCTTAAACTAATTAGCTAATTAGCCAATGTGCTAATCTGCTAATTGGTGCGACCAACCGGAGGTTCATTAGCAAATTATCACATCAGCACATTATCACATTTTCTTATGACAACTTTTCTAATAGTAATTATAGCATTAGCCCTGATATTTGATTATATCAATGGCTTTCACGATGCCGCTAATTCCATAGCCACTATTGTATCTACCAAAGTGCTTACTCCTTTCCAGGCAGTATTATGGGCAGCCTTATTTAATTCAGTTGCCTTTTTCATTTTTAAAGATCATGGGGTTGCCGATACAGTAGCTAAAACTGTTAAGCCAGACTGGGTTGGCCCCAATATGATGGTAGTTATTTTTTCAGGCCTAATAGCAGCTATTGCCTGGAATTTATTGACATGGTGGCTGGGCATTCCTTCTTCTTCTTCCCACACATTAATAGGTGGCTTTGCAGGTGCCGCTGTTGCAGCCGGTGGATTTGGTGCAGTAAACTCGCCGATTATTCTTAAAACGGCTGCCTTTATATTTATTGCTCCAATTGTCGGAATGTTAATGGCATTTATCATGTCGCTTTGGTTTCTTAGTTCCTTTAAAAAGGGGTGGACCTCAAAAATATTTTCCATTCTGGTACTCATTTTTGTAGCCGTGTTTCTTTACGTTAGTCTTCAAACCGATCCGGCTAAACTTAAATCTGATTACGATTCGTACATTATGAATGTAATCATGTATTCAAAGAATTTTAAGTGGATACTACTCTCGTTTATTTTAGTTACAATGGCTGTATTTGCATTATATCTCAGCAACATGAATGCACACAAAGCCAATGTATGGTTTAAGAAATTACAGTTGATCTCATCTGCTGCCTTTAGTATCGGGCATGGTGGTAATGATGCACAAAAAGTAATGGGCATTATAACAGCCGCCTTGATAGCGGGTGGAAGTATTACAAATATTAGTGAAATGCCGAATTGGGTGCCTATTTCCTGTTATGCAGCTATTGGTTTGGGAACCATGAGTGGTGGTTGGAAGATTGTAAAAACAATGGGTACTAAAATTACAAAAGTTACTCCTTTTGAAGGTGTGGCAGCCGAAACTGCTGGTGCCCTTACGTTGTTTATTACCGAAGCTTTAAAAATTCCGGTAAGTACAACGCATACAATTACGGGTGCTATTATGGGTGTTGGTGCTACTAAAAGATTGTCTGCAGTAAGATGGGGAGTTACAGTACGCCTTTTATGGTCATGGGTACTTACCATTCCTATTAGCGGGTTGTTAGCAGCGGGTATATATAATAGTGCTAGTCTCTATTAA
>CAZXMP010000063.1:0-21161 GCA_964641575.1 uncultured Chitinophaga sp.
TCTGCTTTTACTTTTAAGTCCCGTAATCTGCTTAACTCTAACTCCTTTTCATCAAATTTTCTTTTCCTTTCTATATCCAGGTAACGGATAACGATGTACACCAAGCCAGTGGCACCTGCAAGATAAACACTATTAATAACTACATACTTTAACACCATTGGCTTCATTCCATGAACCAAATAACCCAAGGGAATATTTATAGCTAGTGTTGTTACAACAAGTGTGATAAATATTATTATGTTGTGTTTGACAAAAGGTAATTTTTTCAGCTTTTGATTTTCTGATACAATTCTTACCAGGTTATAAATAATAAGAGTGCAGAGTGTTGTAGAAACAATTTGTGCACCTATTGCCCATACCCAGCCATATGTGCCTACCAGGTAAAAGAACATACCGCCCAATGGCAGCATAGCGTTTGACAAGCAAAATATTATAAGCCAGGCTGCTACATTTTTACGAAGCAACTCATTACGTATGCTATTTTTAAATAAGCGGCTAAATGCTGCTAATAAATAAAGGCCTGCTAAAGCAAACAATAAGCTAACTGCAATCAGTATAACTAGTTCGAGTGTGGAAGGTTCTTTCATTTGAACCGACAAGATATAAAAACAGGAATAATATAATACTTAGGGTTCGTAAAATGCCGGTTTTAAAGAGTGAACTGATTATATTGCAGAAAAACAGGAAATGATAATAGACTACCGGTCAGATACAGTTACCCAACCAACCCCGGCTATGCTGGAAGCTATGATGAAGGCAAAAACCGGAGATGATGTGTTTGGAGAAGACCCCTCCATCAACGAATTGGAAGAAAAGACAGCCGATATGTTTGGTATGGAATCCTCCATTTTTTGTCCTTCGGGAACCATGACCAATCAAATAGCAATTAAATGTCATACACAGCCGGGTGATGAAGTGATTTGTGATGAAAGCTCCCATGTGTACCAATATGAGGGAGGTGGTATTGCATTTAATTCGGGTGCTTCTGTAAAACTATTATATGGTGATAGAGGAAGAATAACTGCTGAGCAGGTTCTGGCTGCTATTAATCCCGATGATCCGCATAGAGCAAACTCAAGTCTTGTGTCGTTAGAGAATACGTCTAATCGTGGTGGTGGTAGTTGCTATGACCTTGCTGAGATTAAAAAAATACAAGCATTATGCAAAGAAAAAAATCTTGCCTTCCATCTGGATGGCGCAAGATTATGGAATGCAATAGTTGCAAAAAAAGAATCTGCCAAACAATATGGAGAAGCATTTGATAGTATTTCTGTTTGTTTAAGTAAAAGTCTTGGTTGCCCTGTAGGTAGTTTATTGGTTGGCAAAAAAGATTTGATTAAAAAAGCCAGAAGAATAAGAAAAGCTTTTGGCGGAGGAATGCGACAAGCAGGTTTTATTGCCGCTGCGGGTATTTATGCATTAGAAAATAATATTAACCGGTTAGAAGAAGATCATATTCATGCAAAGAAGATTGCTGATGTTATTGCAACAAAAGATTTTGTGCAACTGGTATTGCCGGTAGAAACTAATATTATCATATTTGAATTGAAGGATGGGATGACAGCTCCGGAGTTAGTGAATACATTAAAAAACAGTTCTATCTTAGGATATGCTATTTCACCCAATAGAGTAAGATTGGTTACTCACCTCGACATTAGTCCGGCAATGGTGCAAAAAACAATAGAAGTATTTACTCAACTCTAGTACGTATAATTATGTTTCCAAAAATAAATCCGCTTAATACAAACTCCTGGAAAGAACTGCAAGCCCATTACCAGCAGATGAAACAGGTACACATGAGAGAACTATTTCTTAATGAGAACAGATTCAAAAAATTTTCACTTTGCACAAATGAGCTTGTCTTTGACTATTCAAAAAACATCATTACAGATGAAACGGCAAAGCTATTGCTGGGATTGGCAAAAGATTGTAAAGTAAAGGAAGCAATTGCTGCCATGTTTAATGGCGAAAGGATAAACGCAACAGAAAACAGAGCCGTACTGCATACTGCCCTGCGCAATTTTTCGGGCAACCCGGTCTTTACTGAAGGGAAAAATATAATGCCTGATATAAAAAAAGCATTAAAAAAAATGAAAGCCTTTTGTAATGATATTCACAAAGGCAAAACAAGAGGATATACAGGTAAGCGTATTACACATTTTGTAAACATTGGTATTGGGGGCAGTGACCTGGGACCACTAATGGTAACAGAGGCACTAAAACCTTATTGGATTGATGGTATTCAAACCTATTTCGTTTCCAATGTAGATGGATCGCATATTGCAGAAGTATTAAAAAAGGCTGACCCGGAAAGAACATTATTCTTAATTGCTTCTAAAACATTTACTACACAAGAAACCATGACGAATGCTCTTACAGCAAGAGAATGGTTTCTTAAAAAAGCAAAGAAAGAATCTAATATCGCAAAACATTTCGTTGCTTTATCTACTAATGAAAGTGCAGTAGTAAAGTTTGGTATCGATAAAAAAAATATGTTCGAATTTTGGGACTGGGTTGGTGGCCGTTATTCATTATGGAGTTCTATTGGGCTTTCTATTGCATTGACAATTGGCTACAAAAATTTTGAGCAATTATTGAAAGGAGCTTATGAAGCAGATGTTCATTTTTCTGCTACCCCATTCAAGGAAAACATTCCGGTATTGATGGCTTTATTGGGAGTGTGGTACACTAATTTCTTTGGTGCACAATCAGAAGCTATTTTACCTTACGATCAATACCTGCATCGCTTTGCTGCCTACTTTCAACAGGGAAACATGGAAAGTAATGGAAAAACTATTGACAGAAATGGCGAAGCAGTTGAATATGCAACAGGGCCTGTTATTTGGGGAGAACCGGGGACTAATGGCCAACATGCTTTTTATCAACTGATACACCAGGGCACTCCATTAATACCCTGTGATTTTATTGTACCGGCGAAAAGTCATAATCCTATTGGTGATCACCATATAAAATTATTAAGCAATTTTTTTGCGCAGACAGAAGCATTGATGAATGGGAAAACAGAAGCAGCAGCGAGAAAAGAATTAGAAAGTGCCAGACTTACTACGGAACAGATAGCTAAACTGCTACCGTATAAAATTTTTGCAGGCAACAAGCCCAGCAATTCCTTCATTATCAAAAAAGTAACGCCACATTCGTTAGGCAATCTTATTGCTATGTATGAACATAAAATATTTGTACAAGGTGTAATCTGGAATATTTACAGTTTCGATCAGTGGGGAGTAGAATTGGGCAAGCAGCTAGCCAATAAAATTTTACCGGAACTGGAAACAGCAAAACCAGTATCTGGTCATGATGCCTCCACCAATGGGTTGATCAATGCGTGGAAGCGAATGAAGTGAAAACCCAATACCGTTATTAGTCAGGTGTAATTGTAAAGAGGATATTTGCATTATACTTTCCCCCTTCATACTTCACAGATGGACTAATTCTCAGGTCAATAATAAATACGTTTTTAATAAGATCGTTTTCACTTTTTAGTACAGGTATGGGCGAAGTTGACAAAGGAATAAAACTACCTGCAGCATTCCGAATCGAAATCATTTCTGCTGGCACTTTTCTAAAATTTGCGCCATTACCTGCATCAAGAAAATCAGATCCTGAAGCAACATTTACCACCCAGGGTACAGTGCTGATAACGGTGATCCTGCAAAATCCGTTTATGATTCGTTGTGAATTAATATCATCAGGTGTTTCAAACTTTATAGGAGCCGTATTAATCATTTCGACTTTCACTGATTGTAATGCAGGAATTACAATTTCGCCTGAAACAGCCTGGTTTCCAGATCCGGAGCCAGCAACCTGGCCATTTGTTAAGCTGGCTATCAGGCAAAATGCTATGAAAAAAAGATTTCTCATTCAGGAGTTACGGTAAAAATGATTGAAAAATTATACGTATCGGGTCTTACAAAAGTTGTAAAGGATTTTATTATAAAATCATAAACATATGAATAGGATACAGTTCGACCCAGGCTTGCCGGCTGCGTAAATAAAAGTACAGGGTTTCTTGATAACAAAATCTCAGATGCATTGGCTACAGTACCCGGAGCATTCTTGTAAGCCAATCTCAGCGCTAAATTATTTGCAATTGTGCTACTCGCATTTCTTCCTGTTACCATCAGCTGGGCATATGTATTTAGATTTACAGGTGCCGAATTCAATTTTATTTCAAAAGCATTATCCATTTTTTGTGAAGCCAGCAAGTCTTCGGCTTTGGAATACGCATAATACAAAGGCTTGTTTTGTATAACTACTAATTCTGCATGTGCACCGCTTTGTTGTGCATAACAATTTCCTGAAATAAAACCCAAACACCATATAAAAAATAATACTCTTAACATCTCTTTATTTTATTTCGAGTTTAACTTCCGCAGCTTCAATCGGCAAATCTTCTCCGCCATCAAGTGCCATTAAAAGATTATAATTACCCTTGGGTAAGCTTGGCGGTATCAGAAATGAAACCCGGCGTTGCTTTCCAGGGAAAACCGAAACACTAATTGGTGTTAATTTTGTTTTGTTCCCGTCAGACAAGTTAGTTATTTCTAAAGAGGTTTTTATTTTTAATTGAGTCGACCCCTCATTAGAAACCAATGCTCCGTATATAATAGAATCTTTTTTCTCTGAAATTCTTTCGAATTCTGTAAGACGCATCTCCCTTTTATTTGCCGAAGGAGGTATTTGGTAGATATGTATACCAAAGCGGTATAGCTGGTTGATAGCTGGTCTGGGTATTGTATCGACAATCGTCTTTTTTTCATTCACTACTTCCGCAAACAGCATTGACCATTTCATATCATTGATAGCAGCGACCGTATCCGGAATTTTGAGAGAAATATTCACAAAAGAGCTTCCCCCAGCAGGCACCTCTATAAAACTCTTTTCCAATGTCATCCATTGTGAACACGAAAACGGTTTACTACCTAGTTCAGGATAATAAATATGTTTACCATTTATATCTCTTTCCCAATCGGCCAGATAAAGCCGCATCTGAACAGTCCGCTCTGTTTTGTTGTCAATCTTTATTTTACGGTTAACTGCTTCTGTATTATTGGCGGCATTAAACTGAACAATAGACGGCTGAACAACCAAACCTTTGGTATATGCGGAATTTTCTTGAGCAGCCAGCAATCCGGCAATAAAAAATAGTAGAAGGGTAATTAAGCTTTTTTTCATATGTACATCTTAAGTTTATTCCTTTTTTAAAAATCTGATTTTTCGTTTATTCTCAGTTATTTCAAAATTTACAGTTTCCTCTTCCTCACTCTCCCTGGTTTCAACCCAAAAAAACATATTGACAGGTTTCAAATCTTTTGAAAAAGCTTCGGGGTTTAATGTTACTTTATATTTACCGGGTGGAACATTAATATAATACTCGCCTTTGTCATTTGCGAGAGTCTTGTAATAATTTCCGGCTGTATCAATAGCCATTACTTTTATTTTTTCAGCAGTAAAGGATTTTTCACTGAGTGAGTCAAGTGTAATTTTTATTTTGCCCGAAATAACTTTACCCCGGTGATACGCATAGTAAATTTTGGTATCTCTTTCAACATTTGCAAATTGAACAGTTCCGCCTGAAGGGATAAATCCACGAGGTGCAAGAACTGTTGAAAGATCAACAAAATAAACCTTCTTTTCAATATTTTTATATCCTACCATTCCCCTATTATCTGTAATAAACCTTCTTCCTGCTATTGTCAAGACAACATTTTTTAACCGGCCTTCGCTTTCATCCATTACCCCGTTAAGATTCATGTCTTCAAATAAATAAATATCCAGATCATAATGTTTTCTTTTAAATGGTGCAGGAATGTTAAGACTTTTCCTAACTGTTAATTGCATTCCGTTATTAGCAAGGCTTTCAAAATTATTGCTGGTATTGCTAACAGGAATAGCCCCCATAAAAATCAATTCCAGTCCAGTTCTTTTATTACTATAAGAAAGATTAACCGATGCTGAAGTGGCAAGGCTTTTATCATATAAAGACCTGAAGAAGTTGTAGTTAAGACCAAGGTTTAATCTTCTGAATAGCATTACATTGATATAGGGTGAGATATTCATGGTTTCTCTTACTACTTTAGTGCTGTCCATAATGCCCCCAAACCCTCCCCCTTGTACTGCTGGTGCTCGGAAATAAAAGGCATTGATACCAGCTATCTTATATCGAACAGAGAAGTTAGTCCGGGATATCCATATTTTTTCCTCTTTGGGTCCATAAGAGTTATTAAAGCCGTTATTGGTTGTAAAGCTCATTCGGAAAATATTACCTTTTATATGTGTGGCACCAACTTCAAAAAATTGAGCTTTAGGAAGCTGTGCCCGCAGGTTATTTCCACGTTGCCGGTATTGACCGCCACCAAACCGCAGATCAGTGGCTTTACCCACTTTAATGGTATTAATAATACCATATTGCTCGAAGTCAAAATCAAAAAAATTAGAATTGAAAACAGTATCCCTAAAAAAAATTGTGGCGGCATTAGAACTACTATAACTATAGTAAGGGTTTACTGCTAACTTATTAAAAAGCATAAAACTCAGGGAATGGTTCTGTGTTTCGATACCTGCATAATTACCAGGATAATTTCTACCCGCTTTAAAAAGTAAAGAACTAAGTGTGAAAGATTTATGCTCATAGTTTAGTGTATAGCCTGCGGCAAGTCCCGCTCTTTCTTTTGCAGCGACTGGTAGTTTAAAATTGTAATGATTCTGGCCCACATTCAAGTCGGCAGTAAGTACCAGGTTTTTTGTTTTTATCAACCCAATCTCGTTAGTGGCTATCATTGCAAACATTCCATCTTGTGGCACACTGTTTACCGCAATTCCCTGCTTTAGGTCTAGTTTACCAACTTTGTGTTTGGTTGACCAGGAGAACACATCATTCTTGTAAGGGTTTGCTTTATAATGAAAGATAGCGGAGATATTCGTCTCTGCCTTTTTAGGCGAGTAGTAAGTAACACTAACTCCCTGGCCAAAGGAGAAAAATGAAGTGATATCACTTAATTGACCTGCATAAAGACGCCAATTTTTTGTTCGATACTCCAGTGAAAAAGTATTTTGCTCCAATGTATTAGCAATACCCAATTGACGGCTCCTGTACGAAAAATTAATTTTTTTATCGCCACGTAAGGGTATATAACCGGCTGCACCAACATAGAAAGTGGAATAGCCAGAATTTCGAAACATCCCCGCTTCTGCTACAAGCGGTATTATAGGGTATGCGGAAGGGTTTGCTTTTACAAGGCTCCTGTCATTATTGATAATTAAGTTGATAGTTTTGGTTTTAAGCTCCTTATTTCGCACTGATACCCGCAACTCCTCTCTATCCAGTGTCTTTAGAATAGCATTACTGATCCGCAAGGGTATGGTATGTGTATACTCCTCACCCGGCTGTAATTTTTTGGAAAAAGTATTATTTAATTCAAAAAATAAGTTTTTAGCATTAATGGAAATAAGTTCTTCAACATTCCCCTTGTTTTTTACTGTTACTTTTATATCAAGGTTCTTTTTTTCTTTATCCAATGTAAATTCAATTTCATCTGCTTCCAATAAGAAAAGGCTTATGGCCTTTGATTTAAGATAAAAAAGGGCTGTGTCTATTCTATTATTGTCAGTATTAAGAAAAATTATTTTGGCTTCCTGCCAACTGGCAAGTGCTTTTAATGAGCGGATTATATTAATGGGAAAAACAAGCTTTTGCCCAGCGGGTATAGTTAACAGTTGATTGGCTTTACCCGCCATCTGCCAGTACTGGGGGAGTTGTATAGCTATAGAAAGTTTAAGGGCTTTATCTTGGTGATTGGTGATTATCACATCATTGCTGATCCATTCCCGGGAAGCATCTTCTAATTCAACCGAATCCTTGTATTGTATGGAAAAATCCTGCTGCGCTGCAATAGTGAATGAGAATATTAACGCCTGTACCAGGAGTAAAAAGGGCAAGATGGTACGACAACGAATTTTCATGATTCCACATATTTGGGGGTCGGACAATATTTAAGGTACAAAAGAAAAATACAGAAGCCCGGAAGGGCTTCTGTATTAACGAGCATTAATCGTTTGTAATAGTAATGTGAACATCTAGTGTGTGATCACCAGGTGCATACTGCCAAGCATTAGCAATTGGAAGCTGTCTGAATCTCAAAGCAAATGTACCCGCAGTTGGGTTAGATTCGCTTGAAACATTTTCAGGAGCCAAGTTTGCCAAAGCAGCAGGATTGTAATAAGGCAAATTTTTGTAAGCTGGAGAAACGATGCCAGAAATACCTACTACATCCAAGATTTCAAATTCAACACCACTTGATGGAATTTGTGGACCAGGAGCACCTACAGGCTTAGTGTAATTGTTGTCATGCTTGTGTGCACTGATGTCAAAATTTAAATTTGACCAAACGGCAAAATTAAATTTGTCACCTGGGTTTGAAGTGTTGAACACTTTTGTTTCGTTGAAATCAGTGTAGCAATCATAATCAGCTTCACCCTCATCAGTACCAACAACTCTTAAGCAAAGAATTGGCTCGATATCAAGAGTAAGGTAAACGTAATCCCACCAATCGCAGCAGTTAGCTTGTGGAGGATAGTTAGTGCTGGTTGATTGTGCATTTACCGACACAAGAGCACCAATAGCCAATACGGCTGTGAAAAAAATTTTTCTCATTTTTTTACATTTAGAATTTAAAAAAAAATTGTTACTGTGGTAATCCAGAGGTTGATTTACGGTGGTTGGGTTCAGAGGAGGTAGATAGTGGGCTACTTGTTCAGAGGAAAAACCTTCAACGTTGATTAGGCTAAAGTAGATAATTTATTTATATAAGCGAAATTGTTTTTCCACATTTTTTATAACATTCTAAAAAAGATCATCGTAAATCTACTATCAATCATAACAAAAAATAATGTTGAAACAATGATGTTTTATTATTGCGATAATAGCACCTCAAACTTACATGTATAAATGACTAGATTGTATTTACCTGCAAATTCATTATTATTTATTATCTGCATCAGTTATCCTTGCAATTGGTTTATACCTATATATAAACCCGTTATAGGCATGGCCATTTATCTCTTCTACAAAAGCAAGTATAAATTTTTCCAGGAAAATATCACCGGTTGATTTTATACTTTTCTTTTGTCCCTATATATTTCTACAACTTCATAGCCATCGTTTTAAGCTTTCTGATTTATATTTTTCACAAATCTATTAGTGTAAAGGAGACAATAAAAAAATCCCCCGTTTTAAAAACGGGGGATTTTGTATGCTGTAAAAAATCTAATTCAGCTTAAAGAATCTGAAGGAAACCAGCTACTATTTTTTCAGTAGTTTTCTCTGTAACCTTCACTACATAAGTTCCGGCCGGTTGATTGCTTAAATCAAACTCTACCTGAACGTAAGGGGGAGTAGTTCTTCTTAAATCAATGTTCTTCCTCGCTACTAACTGCCCTTGTGAGTTGTACACAGAAACTACACGGCTGTCAGCTTCAGCTGTTGGAGATCCATAGAACAAACGAACCTGGAATCTGCCATCAGATGGGTTTGGATAAATCCAAAGTCTGTCAGAGAATTGTGCATCTATAACAACTACATTAGAACTGTTTACACAACCATTGATGTCGGTAACTGTGGCACGGTAAGCGCCTAATTTATCCACATCAGCAGTAATGGTTGAAGTATTAGCACCCGCTACTGTTGCACCATTCAATGTCCATGAATAACTGGTAGCATTTAGTGGCGCTGGTGAAGTAGTAGCAGTAATTACAGTTGTAACACCCGGAGTTAGGGAAGTTGTAGGCGTTGCAATTGTAATTACAGGAAGTGGATTCACATTCAACCTTGCACCGTTAGATGTAACTGTTGTAGCACAAGGTGCAGTAGTTACAACCACTCTGTACAGGTTGTTATTCATCAATAAGGTAACATTAGTAAGTGTAAGCGTTGCAGCTGTTGCGCCAGCAATGTTTGCATAAGTAAGACCATTGTTGGTACTTACCTGCCACTGATACGTGGATGCAGCAGGGCCGTTAGGGGCATTAGCTACAACAGTAAATGTTGCAGTTGCACCAAGACATCTTGTTGTATTAACCGGTTGTGTAACAATTGTTGGATTAATATTTACAAACAAGGTAGCTGCAGAACTTGTAACACTTGAACCCGGAGCAGGACAAGCACCACTTACCACTACACGATACAAGTTTTGGTTTAAACCAGCAGTTGCACCTGTAATAGTTAAGGTATTTGTTGTTGCACCAGAATAAGGAGCAGCATTAGCAATATTTGTATAAGTACCACCGCCGTTTGTGCTTACCTGCCACTGGTAGGTAGTACCAAGTGATGGGCCTGCAGCAACCGTAAATGATGTATTTAAACCGGCACAAGTTGTTCTGTTAACCGGCTGAGTTGTAATAGATGGCGGAGGCGTAACAGTAATAACTGCAGCACCTGTATTGCCAACACCTACGCAACCATTAGCACCAGTTACAGATACAATCGTATAAGTAGTAGTAGCAGATGGGAACACATCAATTGGTGTACCGCTTACATAACCATTAACTATAAAGTTAGAAGTACCATTAGTGTAAACCAATGTATATGGTCCGGTTCCACCAGTAATATCTACTTTGATGTTAGATAATGTGTTAGCACATGTAACTGCAGGTGGCCTAAGTACCGATACATTATCAATACCGATAAAATCTGAGTTAGCTCCGGTTGGTCCACCACTTTCAACAAAATATCTAAAGGCAAGGCGACCAGATGTTGGGCTACCTAAACCAGATACAGTAGCGGTATATCTTGTCCAAACATTCGGGAATGCAGTTGCATTGTATGTAGGATTAATATCCAGCAATAAAGTACCGAAATCGCCGGTAGATGTAGCAGTAGCACCCACATTAACACTTGCACCACTGGTGCTAAGTCTTACTTGTAGTCTATCCGGGAAACCTGCATTAGCAGCTCTTCCATAAAACTCCAGAACATCCCCATTTTGGAATGTAGTTGTAGGAGTAAATAACCAGTTGCTTATTGTTCCGGTACCTGCAGTGTTATTAAAGTTTGCACCGATATATGAAGTAGGCCCGCCATTAAATGCAGGGAATACAGCATCATTACCCTGGAACCAGCCAGTAGTACCAACAGGGGCACTCAGATTTTGAGCAGCCCATCCTGCAGGAAGTGGTGCAGCAACATCCCAGCTTTCATTCCATAATGTAGTTGGAGGTGCTCCCAAACTGCTTATAACAGCAGAAGTAGAAGTTCCTAAAACCTGAACACTAACAGGAGCAGTAGGACAGCCATTAGCACCATAACCATTAACTGTATAAGTTGTATTTACACTTGGCGTAGCAATTACTGTAGAACCTGTTGTTGTGTTCAATCCTGTAGCAGGAGACCAGTTATAAATGCTGCCACCAGAAGCTACTAATGTAGCCCGGGCACACACTCCACTTGGTAAACCATTTGGCGTAACCGTTACAGTTGATACTGGTAATACATTTACCGTAACTGTATTTGCACCTACGCAAGGTCCGTTGTTCACAGTAGCCGTATATGTTGTTGTAGTAGCAGGACTTGCATAAACAACTGAAGTTTCAGTACCGGCAACATAAGCACCTGTACCATTTGGATTTGTAAACAATCCGGTTACAGGAGACCATGTAGCAGTTGTGGCTGGTATATTGAATGTTATACTAAAACCACCAGAAATAGAACCTGCATCTCCTCCAACACCATCAACTACAAAAAGTTCCCATGTACCGTTTCCGGCTGTAACTGATGATAACAAAGGAGTAGCCTGACTTATACTGCCAGGGCCCGGAGCAGGGAAATTGTCTGGAACGCCAATGTTAGTTGGTCTGTATGTTCCTGAAACAATTACAGCAGGAACCAAGGTAGCAGCACCATCGTTGAAAGTAATATTTGCATTTACTACATCGGTACTTCCTCCAACATTGGACATTAGAATAACTGTTTGACCAGATGGTGAACGTAAACCGATATTAACATCTGAAGGCCATGTATGAGAAAATCCAGTAAGTGTTACAGAATTAATTGTAGCACCACCAGGTAAACCTGCTACTGCTAAAGTAGAAGGATAAGGCGTTGCAACTCCTGAAGAAGGTATTGTAATAGCTCCCGCAGAAGTAAATGGAGCAGATACAGTTGCAGGAAGAGTTTGATTAACTCGTAATGCCTGAACTGAACCTGCACAAATTGTAGAAACATCCGGAGATATACAGCTACAAGCAGTAACAGTTACAGCCTGTGATCCGCAAGGACCCGGAGCTGGAGCACAACCACCCTCACCACGGGCAAAATAGGTTGTATTTGCAACAGGGCTTACAGTTATAGAAGTTCCAGTACCAATTGAAGCACCAGTACCACAACCACCAGCATACCATACCCAGTTTGCAGCACCATTAAGGTTGCCAGACAAAATGCTTAAAGTAATTGGCGAGCCAGCACATGTGCTTGAAGGAACTGAAGATATAACTGGAGCAGTTGCATTAGTAGGTACACAAGGTGTGCAAATACCATCTACTGTGATTGAATAACCTGAAGAAAACACACCAGGTGTAACTGTTGTAACAGCCAGAACCATTGTTGCTGAACCTGGAATAACAACTTGAAAACTTACAACACCACCGGCACCGGCAGCACTAGAGCCTGCATCAGCAAGATAATTAGTACAAACATTGGAAGGATCAAAACTACCAAGGTGTGCAGACACAAATTGGCTGATTGCCGGGTCATTGTTAGTTACAGTAACTGTAACACACTGAGAGACTGGCTGAGTATTAACAAACGAATACGTGTCGTACACATTACCTGCAGCCCCAAAAGCTCCAGGGCAAACCGGCTTTGGAGTACAGGTTGAAGGAACACCATCTCTAAAAAACCTTCCTCCTGTCATAACAGGATCAGCAGCCGTAAGTGCTCCTGTATAGGTAGTACAAATAGCTTCTGTCTGATTTCCATTGGTCAAAAGCCTTACAGCATTAGGTCGTCCCGCATCATTATCACTAATGCTGCCAGCAGCTAAACGCTGCTGCTCCACTTGTTCTTTGGTAAGTGCCTTTTTTTCTGTGACAACGGGCTTAGGCCTTGCCCCATTTGTAGTCTTTTGAGCATACGAGAATTGCAACGATAGCAGCAGAACAATTGCCATCGGAAGAAATCTCATGCAGAATAACTCTTTTAATAGAGTAAATTTTGGTTGCATAATATATTATTTAAATGATTGATTACTACCACTTGGCAGTAGAATGTCCAGAATCCGGGACGTAAGATAATTTTTTTTTGAATACCACGAAAAAAAAACAAATTACCACTTATCCACTTCTTCAGTATTCTTCTCCGGCTCCAGGCCAGCATCAGATAAAGAAGGCGTTTCTGGCTTTTCCTCTACAGCAGTTACTTCAATAGGATTATCTGCGACAGGCAATGCTTCTTGCAGGCCTGCCTCATCCATGTTCTCGTCATGATTGAATGCATCAAAATCAAAATCAGGCATCAGATCAGTTTTTACATAATCAACTGCTTCCCCTAATGCTTTGATGAATTTATTAAAATCTTCTTTGTAAAGAAATATCTTATGGCGGTCATAACCATTATCATCAAACCGTTTGCGACTTTCTGTAATGGTAAGGTAATAATCATTACCCCTTGTAGCTCTTACATCAAAAAAATAAGTTCTTCGTTTACCAGCACGAATACGTTTGCTGTAAATGCTCTCCATCTTCCGGTCGTTATTATCAAATTTTTTTTCGTTGTTTTCGTACGCCACTGTGTAAGTTTTTAGCAGTTAAGGAATTACTTTAGTTTTGGAAGGCACAAATATAGAGATGTTTTTGAAACAGCCAAACGGGTTTTAATATTGCTGAAAGCTTATAATAAATATATTTTACGGATTGCTATAAACAGGGGTTGGAATTAGGAAGCACTTCCTTACAACAGTCATTCTTTTCCTGGATTTCGCTTTTCTTCTTCCTGCTGGCGTCTATATAATTTTGCATAGTATCCATTTTTTTCAAGCAACTGTTTATGAGTGCCCTTTTCTATCATTTTCCCATCTTCCAAAACAACAATCGTATCAAAATCTAGCAACGAGAAAATTCGATGTGTAATGATAATGGCTGTTTTGCCGCTGAGATAACTTTTCAGGTTGCCAATAATTTCTTTTTCGGTTCTTGCATCAACTGCACTCAAACAATCATCAAAAATTACGAGGGCAGGGTTTTTGACAAAAGCCCTGGCAATAGAAATTCGTTGTTTTTGTCCACCACTTAGCGTAACCCCTCTTTCCCCAATCATTGTATCATATTGCTGAGGAAATGTTTCAATCTCACTGGCCACACTGGCCTGGGTGGCTGCTTTAATAGCATTGGCTTTATCTATGTCCGCAGTTCCAAACCGTATATTATTCTCCACTGTTTCACTAAAAAGAAAAACATCCTGTGGCACATAGCTAATCTGCTCCCTCAAAGTTTTTAATTCGATATCGGTGATATTATCTCCATCCATTTCAATTTTTCCGCCTGTAACATCATACATACGCAACAGCAAATGAGCAATGGTTGATTTGCCGCTACCTGTTCTGCCCACAATAGCAACCTTCTCCCCTTTTTTAATTTCGAGGTTAAAATCTTTCAACGCCTGAATGCCGGTATGCGGATATATAAACTGAACATTGCTGAAACTAATATTACCCTCGATATTTTTCTTTATAGGATTTTTTTGATTTTGAATCGCCGGTTCTGTAGTAAGAAATTCGTTTATTCTTTTTTGCGATGCAGCTGCCCGTTGAATCATACTGGCCGTTAATCCGATTGCACTTACAGGGAAAGTGAGCATATTAATATACATCACAAACTCAACTATGGTGTTAACGCCAATATTATGCCCACCATTTATATAATATAGCCCACCAATCATGATAGTAAGCAAAGTACTTATGCCAATCAGCAAAGTGATAGAGGGAAAATAAATGGCTTCCACTTTAGAAAGTCCAATCGCATTTTTTTTATACTCTTCACTGTTTTTTGAAAAAAATCCAAGCATTGCTTTTTCCTGTACAAACGACTTTATAACCCGAATACCTGAATAAGACTCCTGTGCATTGGTGGTAAGCCTGGAGAGTGAAGCCTGGATCGCTTCACTTTTTTTATTAATTGTATTATTGACGAAATAGATAGTTATTGCAAGAATTGGCAACGGCGCCAATACATACATGGTAAGCTCAGCGTCTCGCTGAAGCATAAAAAATACACTCAACGATATAATTGTTAGCAGGTTTGCCAGGTACATAATAGCTGGTCCAGTAAACATTCTTACCCTACTTACATCTTCTGCAATACGGTTCATTAAGTCTCCGGTGCTATTTGTTTTGTAAAATGCCGTATCCAATTGCTGATATTTAGAATAAATCTCATTTTTTTGATCATATTCAATATGGCGGCTCATTACAATTATGGTTTGCCGCATCAAAAAGAGAAAAAAGCCCCGTAAAAGTGCCAGTACAAGAATAGTTACACCACATAAAGCAACCACCTCACCTACTGAATCAAGTCCTTGTACACTTGCAATAAATTTATCAACTAGTACATCATAGTTAGCATTATTGTCAGGCGATTTATAGCCCGGAAGATTTAAAGCCTTTTGTACAAAGTCAATAACAAAGCTTGTTACCTGTGGTGTTAATACGTTAAAGTAATTAGACAGGAATACAAAAAACACCCCTATAATCAGGCGAGTACGATATTTCCAGAAGTATTTATTGAGAGATTTAAGCTGCTTCACCCAAAAAATTTGATGCGAAGGTAAATGATTGATACACTAAAGTTTGGGTTGAAAACAGATAGACCTTACTTTTGCGCCGGAGAGATGGCAGAGCGGTCGAATGCGGCGGTCTTGAAAACCGTTGAAGCGCAAGTTTCCGGGGGTTCGAATCCCTCTCTCTCCGCAAAAAAGCAGCTTTCAAAGCTGCTTTTTCATTTTAGCTCCATATTTACTACCAGCTTGCTTTCCAGTATCAGCTTTTTAGGAATATCTTCCCTTAACCCTTTGTTTTGAATTAATTGAAACAAAATGTCTGTTGCTTTTTCTGCCTGCTGGTATGGAAACTGCTCCACCGAGGCTAATGGGGGCTCATCCATGTAACTTGTAATGGGGAGGTTGGCATAACTTACAAAGAAAATGTCTTTATTGATCTTTACCCCCCGACTGCGACTATACTTTATTGCATCAAGTGCTACATAATCATTAAATGTAATCACAGCAGTTGGTCGATTTTTCAACGCCAGCAATTTGTGAATTGCATCAGTTGTTTTTGATTTACTCAGGTCTGTACTTACCACCAGCGATTTATCTGATTTTAATTTGTGTTTTGCAAGACCTTTATAATACCCATTCAATCTTTCCTGGGAAAGTATAATTGAATCAGGACCTTTTATAAATCCAATATGTTTATGCCCCTTGCTAACTAACCAATCAACTAATTCAACTGAGCTATTCTCCAGGTTACAGGAAACACAATAAGCAGCTGCATCATCAGGCACCCTGTCAAAGAAAACAACCGGGATATTATATTTTTTTAACTGCTCAAAATGCTCATACGATTTTGTTGTTTTCGCCAATGAAACCACCAACCCATCTACTCTGTGCTTACGCATTGTATCTACTATTTTAATTTCTCTTTCGATATCATCATGCGATTGCCCGATCAATACTGTGTAATTATTCTTTGTAGCCACATCTTCAATACCATTTATGGCCATAGAAAAAAACTCTTCTCCCAAATTTGGAAGGATGGCGCCTAAAGTGAGAGTTTTGCCTTGCTTAAATGATATCGCAGCCTGATTGGGTTCGTAATTAAGTTCTTCTGCCAGTTTCTGTACCTGTGTTTTTGTTCGAAGTCCAATACTTGGATGATCATGCAATGCCCTTGAAACTGTGGAAACAGAAACATTGAGCCTGTTGGCAATCTCTTTTATAGTGGCTGGCTTTTTTTCCATTAAAAGTATCGGATGTGTTAGGGTGAAATGCAATACAAGTTATAAAAAGGAAACGATTTCGGCGTTGTTAATAATTTAAATGGTGAAATTGTTTTTGCAGTGGTAATTAGTTTTAGTAAATTTCATTATCAAATCTTAGTATGAGTAATGTTGCTTCCATTCTTGCCCGAAAAGGGAATACTGTTTTTAGTATTTCTCCTGCTGCTACTGTAATGGAAGCATTACAAATAATGGCCGAAAAAAACATAGGCTCTCTTGCTGTAATTGAAAATGAGAATTATGTCGGCATCATGTCCGAAAGAGACTATTCAAGAAAAGTTATTCTGAATGGAAAAAATTCTACGAGCACAAAAGTAGCTGAGATAATGACTGCTGATCTTCCTTCCGTTAGTGCTGATAAAAGTATTGAGCATTGCATGGAACTAATGACAAAGAATAATATCCGCTACATACCTGTATTGGAGAACGGTAAATTGTCAGGCATCATTTCTATGAGTGATATTGTGAAGGCAACTATTTTGGCACAGAAAGAAACAATTACCCATTTACAAAGCTATATTCAGCAATAACGAACTTACTCACTCATTAAATATCCAGCGAAGCCCCGTAAGGCTTCGCTTTTTTAATCTTATTCTGTTTGCTTTTCTTTTACCACTACCAGGTCTTTAATATCTACTTGCATTGGCAACAATCCAATCTTGACGACTGCTTTCTTGCTTCTTAATTCTATCACCTGTCCAACCTGGTGGTTTTTTTTCATCTTCACCTTATCCCCAATCTTTATCTCTCCTCCTACCTCACTAAATTTTGAATCGATCTTTTTCTGCATTTTGCTGACCACCTTCTTCTCATCTTTCTTAAACAACAGCGCTTCCATTGATTTAATGACTTTGTTCTTATTTTCTTCCTTTCTCCACTCCACCAGCATCTGTTTCAGTTTTCTTTCCATGTCTTTCAGGTACACCATTCTTTCCTCTGCAATTTTATTTTGCTCCCGCAGTACTTCTACCTGTTGACGATGTTTTTCTTTATCCATCGTTAGCTGCATTTCTTTTTTCAACTTCTCGTTCTCTTTTACCAGTTGATGAAGATGTTTTTCTTTCTTCTCCAGATCCTGCAGATCCTGCTCCGTCCTGTTTAGTAATTTATCAAGCCTAAACTGGTCATCATCTACTAATTGCCTTGCCCGGTTAATGAGGTTTTTATCCAAACCTATTCTTTCTGCAATAGAAAATGTGTACGAACTGCCTGGCTTGCCAATCAATAATTTATATTGGGGTTGTAAATTTTTCTCATCAAATGCCATAGCTCCGTTTATAATGCCGGGAGTCTTGCCTGCCATTACTTTCAGGTTGAGATAATGTGTGGTTACAATACCGAAAGCATGTTTCTTTGCCAACTCCTGCATAATAACTTCTGCAAATGCTCCTCCAAGATTGGGATCACTGCCACTGCCTAATTCATCTATAAAAAACAAGGTACGGCCATTTGCATTTTCCATAAAATGCTTCATGTGTATTAAATGGCTGCTATAAGTACTTAATTCAAATTCGATGCTTTGTGTATCACCTATATGGATCATCAACTGTTTGAAAATTCCAAATTGGGAGGAAGGATGAACAGGCACCAGCAATCCGCTTTGCACCATCATTTGTAACAACCCAATGGTTTTCATAGTTACCGTTTTACCACCTGCATTGGGGCCACTAATAACCAAAATCCTTTTTGTATCATCCAACGTAATCGTAACCGGAATGGTTGGCTTGCCCGAACGTTGATTATAGAGATATAGTAACGGATGATACGCATTTACCAAATGGACATGAGCTTTGTCGGTAACTGCCGGATATTCTCCTTTTACTTCAATTCCTAATTTTGCTTTGGCTCTTATAAAATCATATTCGCCAATTACTGCATGCCAGTCTGATAGCAATGAAGCATATACCGACAACTTTGCCGTTAGTTCTTTTAAAATCCGATAGACCTCTTTTCTTTCATCATTTTCCAATTCATAAATAGTATTATTTAGCTCAACTGTTTCTTCGGGTTCTACAAAAGCAGTTTTGCGACTATCACTTTCGCCATGCAATATGCCTTTCACTGTTCGTTTCTGCTCTGCAAAAACAGCTAACACCTTTCGGCCATTCATAAAACTCTCTTCGATTTCTGCGAGATGGCCTTGCTTATTAAGTTTGGCAACAATTTTGTCAAATAATCGACGTAACTCGTTTCTCTTGCGGTATAAATTCATCCGGATATCTTTCAGAGTATCCGAGGCATTATCTTTTACCTGCCCAAATTCATCCAGCACATCATTGATCAGTTCCGCTATTATTTTTTCATAATACGTATTACTAATAATTCTTGCCAATCCTGAATAAGCTGCTTTTCTTTCCGCATCAAACCAGCGGAATATCTTTTCAACACTTTCTGCCAATTTTCTTAATTGCTGTAATTCTTCTCCGCCCAGCATAGCACCGGGTATCGATAATAGTTTTAATTCTTTGGAAAGATTAATAATATAATCGTTGGGAAAATAAATAGCATTGGCAATAAGCTGCCGGAATTCGTGGCTTTGTTTCAATTCTATTTGCACAAATTCTACTCTTGTATGAATGCGCAAGTGACCTGCCTTTGAAACTGCATATTCTGTTTGGCAATAGTTTGCCAGCAATTCTTTTACCTTATTAAATTCAAGTTGTATATAGGCCGATTCTGGAAAAAGTTTCATACTACGTTCTAAAAAAATTTTTGTAGGGCAAAATTAAGGCCTGCAATGCTGTACCCATTTTATTTTTCCTTTATTTGCAACTCTTCCCAGGGAGTCGTTCCATCTTTTTCCCGAATGAATTCATATTTATCTGAATATTGAATCACTATTTCGGCAGTGGTATAAATTTTACAACCCGGCAGCAAGTGCCCGCCTATTGTATTTCCGGTACTGTCGCTGATGCTGAGATGCAGGTGAGAACCATTTATGCTTACTGTGCCAATAAGACTAACAATTTCAAAATGGCCTTGCCCGGTATTTCCATCGGGCATATTAGCAAAGCGGATTGAATAATCAGTCAGGCTTCCCACACAGGTAGAAATCCATCCTGCTTTGATATTCTTGTCCTTTGCTTGTTTTTCAATACATCCTTTCAGGTCTTCGCCCGGCTTTAACCGAAAAACATGACTGTAAATATTTTCCTGTTTCATAGTATTTGATTGACAGGCTGATAAAATTAAAGTTGTTAAAACAATGGCAACATATCGCATGCTACATCTCTTTTAGTGAACCGTTCGTAAATGGTTTTGTTATAAACCATGTTAACGAATACGCAAAAACCAATTAATGTCATGCAACTTACAAAACAAGCTATTGCTGTACGATTAAATTGCATGAAATTTGCAAAGCGATTTAAAATTCATCATATGAAAATAATGCTTACAGCAGCTATTGCAGGATTGACAACACTGGTTTCCTGTGCTCAAAAAACACCCTCAACAACAATGAATATGAATAATACTACCTCCTCAACAGTAAAAACTGAGACCGCTACATTTGCCAATGGATGTTTCTGGTGCACAGAAGCGATCTTTGAAGAATTGGATGGTGTCATCAGCGCTGTTTCCGGATATTCTGGTGGAAAGACAAGCAATCCAACATACAAGGATATTGGAACAGGTGAAACAGGTCATGCAGAATGTCTGGAAATAGTATACGATCCAACTAAGATCAGTTTTGACCAATTGCTGGAAGTATTCTGGGAAACACATGACCCGACTACATTAAACCGCCAGGGTGCAGACGTTGGCACACAATATCGCAGCGCCATTTTTTATCACAACGCTGAGCAAAAGGAAAAAGCAGAAAAATATAAAGAAGAATTAAACAAGAGCGGCGCTTTTGACAAGCCCATCGTTACAGAAATAACTGCCGCCAGTAAATTTTACCCTGCAGAAGATTATCACCAGCAGTATTATGAAAACAATGCGAACCAGAATCCTTATTGCAGAGTGGTAATTCAGCCTAAATTAGAAAAATTCAGGAAGGTATTTAAGGATAAGTTGAAAGCAAATAATTAATTCAACTTCACTCTTCGCAACTCAAGCAGGTTTAGTGCATTGGGATTAAAGCCCTTTACATTCGGCTG
>CAZXMP010000064.1:0-21086 GCA_964641575.1 uncultured Chitinophaga sp.
CCGTGAAAACAGTAAAAAGTACGGTTCACGTAATGCCATTTATTACCAGGGAAGGTATCTTGGGTATCTCAATTTTAAACCCATACTCCAATACAAGCAATACAATCAAGATCAACAATGCCAGCAATAAATCCCAATGTGCCTTCCAGCCGCTTCCATTTTCTTCGCCAATTTCATCATGCCTATGCCCGTCATCATCACTGTGCGGTTTATTCGCTGTATTCATTGTTTTAACAATTGCCCCTTCAGGAGCTTTTTCGTTTGAATGTTCTTCGTGATTGTGTGCCATAATTTTTAATTAATAAAAAATGAGATAATACCTGTACTGATCAATACGAGGCCGGTAATAATACCAGCATTGTGTTCCCACTTGTGCCAGTTTAGTTTAAGCAATCCCTTATAAACTATCCGTATCCATATCAGCATACCTGCGATGGTAATAATGGAATACATAGCTGCGATAGCAGCCATTACATACCATCCTTTAGCACCTGCTAAGAGAAAGTAAGCCTCAATTTCCATGCAGGGAGAAAGAAACATAGCAACGACCAATGCAAGTATGATTGATCGCTTTGTTTTCTTTTTTATCTGGTGCTGATTTACATGGAAATGATGGTGGGCATAATGCTGCCTGATAAAATACAAGCCAATAAGGATTAAAACAGAAGGAGCAATAATGTGGGTGAAATGTTCAATATGTTCTGTGAGTTCTTTTCCAATCAGGCCAAGTAATAAGCCAATGATAATGGTGCTAAGAACATGTGCCATTCCGGCAATGAAAGTAATACGGCTTGTTTCTGTAAGGCTCCAGCCTTCTTTTTTGCCAATAGCCAATACAGGCAGCCAGTGATTAGGTATCACTGCATGTAATAAGCTGATTAAAAGACTGCCGATAATGATATTGTACATAGGTTATAAAATAAAAAAGTTGCAGGGTAATGCCCTGCAACTTTTCATTAAATATGCTGAGTTATTATGCTATTAAAACCTTCGCCATTCCTAATACGGAAGCAAGCATAACAACACATTTCCAGCAATTGAGCCTGTTCATTTTCATTGTTATTAATTTTATAAGCACAAAAATACATATTACTTCGTTTTAGTATTGTTAATGATTTGCGCAAGGTCTGCCGGTATTTCCATTGGCTGTAATGGCGGCACATTGGCACCACCTGTATTTCCGACAGGAATATGACCAACAAACGATTTTACACCGCCAAATAATAACCTTGGAATTTGTCCCATTACCTCTTTCCAATTCTTTACTTTGATACCGAACAAAAACATTTGCCAGTGTACCGCTGTATGCTGGAAAGGATAGGGCTGTGCTAAAATATGCGCCCTTTCCAGATGCCGCCAACTTATGATAAAATGCTCTTTTTTAAGTGATGCAGCAGCTTTTGCCAATTCATTTTGGTAGAATGGTTTCAGTGCGGCAGGCATTTTTGTATATACTTTCATAATTAAGATAAGTTCTGTAAATATTTCGCTTTCTTAATTATTCAGCGAAGGGTCTTTGAATGTATCGCCTTGTTTTATATCACCCGTCTCAAATCCTTTCTTAAACCAGTACATCCTTTGTGCCGAAGTGCCATGCGTAAAAGCATCCGGCATTACCTGCCCGGTGGATTGCCGTTGCAGCCTGTCATCACCAATAGCATTGGCAGCATTCAATGCTTCATCAATATCGCCGGGGTCTAAAATATTCTTCATTTTTTGTGCATGATGCGCCCACACACCAGAATAGAAATCTGCCTGTAGTTCCATCATTACTGAGTAGCGGTTAAATTCGGTTTCGTTCATCTGCTGGCGCAACCGGTTTACTTTCTCTGCCGTACCCATCAGATTTTGTATATGATGTCCAACTTCATGTGCTACAACATAGGCCATAGCAAAATCCCCGGGAGCATTTAATTTATCCTGTAAATCCTGGTAAAACGAAAGGTCTATATACAACTTATTATCGCCGGGGCAATAAAATGGGCCTGATGATGAACTGGCATTTCCACAAGCAGAACCCACCGCATCCCGGAACAATACTAATGTAGGTTCAGTGTATTGATTACCGCTTTCTGCAAATAGTTTATTCCATACATCCTCTGTTTCTGCCAGCACCACTTTTACAAACTTTGCCCTTTCCTCATCGGCTGCCTGCTGTTCAGGTGTAAGCGTTGTTTGATTTGTTTCAGGGGTTAGTTTTTGTTGTATTTGAGAAGGGTCTACATTACCGCCACTTAATAGTGTATATATCAGATAAATGACAAGCCCGGCTATACCGCCACCAGCAGCAATCTTTCCGCCGGATACACCACGGCGGTCATCTACGTTAGAACTTTCCCTTCTTCCTGTCCATTTCATAGTATATTATTTTATAGTTATAAATTACACTGGTTTTGATTTGTTAAACGCATCAATTAACTCCTCTTCAATTTGTTTAGGTAACTGATTATGTGCGGAAATATTAAGCACAAGCATCCCATTTTCTTCGTTCTCTCTTATAGTATAATAATCATCCATTTCCCCTTCTGCAAAAAAAGCATCAAACTGAATTTGTATATGCACTAACTGCCTGTTAAAATTTTCTTTCCATTTTTTTGTATCCGCTTTCATGAGACTTTTATTATACTTATATAATGTTTGGTAAATAGCCTTCACCTTCTATATGCACTTCAATAGTTGTATGTGTTATTTTAAATGCAGTTACAAGTTCATTTTTGATAGATGATGTCACCTCACTTATAGCTATAAGATTTGTTTCTGCATTCATTACTATATGACCGCTTAATGCATTAATCCCTGAGGTCAATGTCCAGATGTGCAGGTCGTGAACCGAAAGTACACCGGGTTTTTCTGCAATAAATTTTTCTACTGCCGCATAGTCCACATCTTTTGGAACCCCTTCCAGCAATATATCTACAGACTCTTTTAATAAATTATAAGTCCTTGGTAAAATAAATAGTCCAATCAACGCACTCATGATAGGGTCGATATAGAGCCAGCCGGTTGCAAGAATAATGATACCAGCTATGATAACGGCTACAGAACTCAGCATATCGCTTACCACTTCCAGGAATGCTCCTTTAATATTGATGCTTTCTTTTGAGCCTGCCTTCAAAATTTTCATTGCAACCAGATTAATAATTAATCCACAAACTGCAACAATCAGCATTGGAATGCCTGCCACGGCAGGCGGTTCTTTAAACCGCTGCCATGCTTCATAAAGAATATAACCTGAAATAAATATCAGCACTAAAGCATTAATCAAAGCAGAGAAAATCTCTGTTCGGTAATAACCATAGGTTTTTCTGTTATTACGGGGCTTTGATGACATCCAGATAGCAAACAATGCCAGGGCTTGCCCGCCAACATCCGTAAGCATATGTGCAGCATCAGAAAGCAAAGCAAGGCTGTTGGACATAAAGCCAACTATTACTTCGATAATTAAATACGATGCAGTAATAGCAAATACAATCTTTAATGATTTATTGTGTTTTGCCCCCGATGAAGCTGAACTTAATGCGGCCATAAAAAACTAATCTTTTAAAAAATATCCAATAACATTATTCATTCTCTTCATCATGCTCATCATGATGACTATCCAACATTTTTTTCTTCCATTTAACATACCACTTCTGGTGATGCAATGAAAGCAGAAAATATAATGCTAAAGCACCTGCTATAGCAATAATGAACATATTTAATCCAATCGCCACACCAACTGCCGCAGTACACCAAACCGTAGCCGCAGTTGTTAAGCCATGCGATGTACCTGCACTGGCATTGCGGTATATAATGCCTGCGCCTAAAAAACCTACCCCTGTAATAATGTTAGCAATCACTCTTGAAGCAGCACCCGTATCGCCAACCAGATGATTGGCAATAGCAGTAAACAATGTTGCGCCAATGCAAACGGCTGCATAAGTTCTTATTCCGGCAGCACTGCCATGCCGCTCCCTGTCGAAACCAATAAATGCCCCTAATAAAAACGAAACAATAAGTTTTGAAACGATAATTAATTCTACCCTTACATCCATTATCTTTTTTAATTGGTTTATATAAGCACAAAAATCATCTTATTTAAAAGGTCTTGAACATTTCATATCTCACTAGTGATTTCAACCTCTTCTTCCTGATTCATAATCCATTCTATTGCCCTTTCTTTGTCTGGCATATCGAAATACTTTATGCTTGCTTTCGAAAAAGGCTTCATAACTGAACGCATCCAATTCTCCCATTTTTTATTTCCCACAATAGCGATTTTCTCTATGTCTTCTGAATGCGTAAAAGTCATTTTACCATAATTAACTTCAATAACACCATCTTCCCAAAAGCCGGTTGAATTGGAAATGGAACCATCGTCCATTTCAAAATACCACCTTACCTTTTCACCTGCATTGATAATATTATGAATAAAGGGATGTATTTTTTCGTAATCTTTAAGCCCCAATAAATCATTTGCCCTGGTTGCTATAATATTTTTTTGAGTTAAATCTAAAAGCTGCAGCATAATTAAGTGATTTCAATCTCTTCAAACGGGTTTATTCTCTACTTACCTATTTTATACTATTAATGATGCCTTCTTCCATGATGTCCTCCGCCATGACTTCTGGAGTATCCGCCACCATGCCGTCCCAAATCAATATGAGCTGAAACAACCGGATAAAATAATCTGCTGTTCCAGATAGTTCTTCTCCGGTAAGGTTGCTCAACAATTACCCGTTGCGTTGCCGGTTGCTGCACTATCACTGTGGTAGGCTGTTGTGTTGTGGAAAACACATCTTTACTTCCATTTGCATAAACAATCTGGCTGATGTCTGCTTTGGCAGCGATGTAAACCGGCCCCTGCAGGTTGGATGATTTGTAATACTTCACTTCATTAATGCCTACTTCGGCTACTTGTCCACTGATGGTTTCGCCGGTATGCAGTGTAATAATGTCCTGTGCATAAATAACAGATGCTGAAAACAGCATCGCCATACATACAAATAACTGTTTCATAATGATTTTTTTAAATGATAAATTATTGTTTTTTGGAATCGAGTTCATTGCCTCCCATTTTCATACCCAGCGTATCAGCATCTTTGGCATGTGTAGTATCATGCTTATGTCCGTCGCCTTCCTTGTGATTATCGCCATCATGGGTGTCATGTAGTTCTTCTTTGGATGCTTCTTTGCTTTCCTTCGCATCGTTCTTACAAGCAATCAAACCAATAGATAGCACTGCAGCGAAAATTAAAATTGATTTTTTCATATTATTATTTTTGATTTAAATGATTGGATGTCTCCAAAAATAGTTTCCCGTTCTTTTTAATGCCCATGTTCCCCTTCGCCTGAATTGGTCATTTTTGCTAAGACAAAAAATGCACCTTTCACTACAATCTTTGCGTCTTTCGGAATTTCTTTCAGCAAAGTAATTTGTGTGAAGCCCACTTCCGTAGTTCCTTTGGCAACTGGTATTTTTTCAAAAGTCATTCCTTTCTCATCAGCATGTTCTCCTTCTGCTTTTTTGCCTACATCTTCTTTATGGTCATGCGGTTCTTTAGCATCATGCTTTACGGTGTCTTTGCCCTCTTCATGATGTTCTTTTTCTCCATGTTCATCAGTGACCATAAAAATGTAGTCCTGTCCTGCAATGGTTACTATGGCATCAGTTGGAACGGCAGGTACTGTCGCTTTATCCAAACTGATAATTGCGGTAACATTCATTCCGTCAATTAATCCGCTTTTTTCTCCCTGTACTTTAGCATGGACGGTAACGGCTTTGCTTTCTCCTTCAAAGGACGAGCCTAATGAATATATTTGCGCATCGTATTCTTTACCGGGATTATTAGTGAGGGTAAAATGTATCAGGCTATTATTCTTCAGCTTGGGTAAGTCTTTTTCGTACACAAACAAATCAAGGTGCAACTGGCTGTTGTCCACTATTTCGGCAACCGCCGTACTTACATCCACATAGCTGCCCATTTTCACCATTACATTACTTACCACACCACTGATAGGACTGGTTATTGCCAGCACCGATACCAGTTTGCCATTTGCAAGGCTTGAAGGATTAATACCCATTAACTGAATTTGCTGTTGCAAGGTAGAACGTACATTTCTCAGCGTTCTTAATTCTGTTTCTGCTGCCTGTAAATTTTTTAAGGCCCCGGCATTACCTGCATTCAAATCCTTCTGACGTTTCACTTCCAGCTCGGCCAGGGAAATTTTTCCATTTACACCAATGTATTCGCTTTGAACCTGTATAAATTCAGGATTAGCAACCGTGGCGATAACCTGTCCTTTTCTTACAATATTACCGGGTTGTACCAGTAATGATTTTATGACCCCACTATAAATAGAGTTCACACTGGCTTTGTTCTGATTGGGTACTTTTAACGTACCGTTTGTTTTAAGTGATGCGCTGAGCTGCTTTTGTTCAACAACCCCTAATTCCACCCCAATACTTTTCATCTGTTCTTCTGTAAGAGTGGCAGTATTGGGATTCTCATGTTCATCTTCATGTCCAGCTTCTTCTGTTTTAGAAGCCACTTCTGTTTTGGTTGTCTCCTCACTTGCTTTCCCTTTACCGCCGCAGGATGCGATTACTATTGATGCGGTTGAAATGGTCACTATAATTAATAACTTTTTCATATCCTTTCTTTCTTTTATTGATTGATAAAATAATAATACTGGATGACTGATTGATTATACGCATTCAGGTTTTCCAGGTAGTTTTTTTGAATTTCTATCGCCTGTGTAAGGAATTGGGAGAATTCAGCAAAGCTGATTTCACCCGCCCGGTACGCCAGTGAAGAGGCTTTAATAATTTCTTCAGCCTGCCGGAGCCCGGTTGTTTCGTAAAAAGACAAAAGGCTGTTATTTCTTGCCACTTCCTGCTGTGCCTGCGCCTGCCGGGTGGTGAATACCTGCTGCCCATATTCAAATTGCTTTTGCTGTACCGCAACTTCTGCCTGGGCCACTTTCACTTTATTCCGGTAAGCACCTGTTCCAAACAAAGGGAATGCTGCGGTAACAGAAAACCCGGAGAAAGGGTCTTTTGCCCCCCACAACCGCTGGGTGAAAAAACGTCCTGAAAATTCCGGCTTATTTTCATTTTTTGTTACTGATACACCTGCCGTAGCGATGTTGATGTTTTGAGATTGTAAGGCCAGCAGCGGATGAACACTATCGCCGGGGGAGAGCGGCATGGGCAATTTTTCCAGTGGCATCATCAGGGGCAATACTCCTTCCTTTGAATTCAACAATTGCATAATGACCTGCTGATGAATTTGAATATCGGTACTGATTTGCTGCAGCAATGCCTGTAATTCTTTCATCCGCACATTGGCAGCAATACTATCTAATCCCGGGCTGTCACCAGTTCTTACTTTCAGAATAGCTGCATCATTCATTGATTTGTAGATACTGTCCAATCGTTCAAACAATTGCTGCTTATCCTGCAAATACCATATCTCGTAATATACTGTCCGTACATCCCTTTTAATATCTGCATCAATAGCTGCCGTATTTGCCTGGTAATATTTCAATTGTTCATTATACAGATTTTTTTGCGCCTTGTATAAGCCGGGCCATACAATGCTTTGCGATACACCAACTTTCAGGATACCTCTGCTGTCACTTGGCCGGAAATCTTCATTTTCTGCGAAGACACCTGTTTTGGGGAAGGCATTGGATGTATTTATTTGCAACTTCCCTTTGTTGATTTGCTGGTTGTTTACCTCGTATTGCAGGTTATTTTTTCCCATCGTAATAGCCTCGCTTACACTTATTCTTTTTCCAACCGGCTGCTGGGCATATACATTGTTAGTTAATGATAATAAAACAATACCAGTAACAATTGCTGCTGCAGGTTTGATTTTCTTTTTTCGTTTTGTTGAAAAAATAATGAAGAGTAAGGGTAAGACGACCAGGGTAAGGAAAGTGGCGGTTATCAATCCACCAATAACTACTGTCGCTAATGGCTTTTGCACTTCTGCGCCTGCACCGCTGGATAATGCCATAGGTATAAAACCTAATGCTGCAACGGAAGCAGTCATCAATACAGGCCTTAACCTGATCTTGGTTCCTTCGAGAACTATTTGTATGATGTCCTTCATGCCTTCTTTTTTCAATTGATTGAATGTGCTGATCAGTACAATACCGTTCAACACCGCCACACCGAACAAAGCTATAAAGCCTACACCTGCGGATATACTGAATGGCATCCCCCTGAGAAGTAAAGCAAATACACCGCCAATAGCACTCATAGGAATGGCGGTAAAAATGAGCAGAGCTTCTTTCATGGCACCGAAAGTAAAATAGAGCAATAGAAAAATCAGTGCCAGGGCAACAGGGACAGCTATCTTCAATCTTGCAGAGGCTTCCTTTAAATTTTCAAATGTGCCACCGTAAGTATAATAATATCCGGTGGGCAGGATTTTGGCTGTATTCAACTTCCCCTGTATTTCCGTTACCACACTTTCTACATCCCTGCCTTTTACATTGAAGCCAACTACTATTCTGCGTTTACCTTCTTCCCGGCTGATTTGCGCCGGGCCTTCTTTAAAGGAGACAGTGGCAACCTGGGATAACGGGATCTGATTGCCATCATTTGTGGCAACAAACAAGTTGCTTACATCATCAATGGATGTACGATTGGCACTATCCAGCCTCACTACCAAATCAAATTTTCTTTCGTTTTCAAAAACAACTCCTGCTGCCTGACCAGCAAAAGCTGTACTGATGGTATGATTAAGGTCTTCAATATTTAAACCATATCCTGCAATCTTTGCCCTGTCGTACTGGATGGTGATTTGCGGCAGCCCTGTCGTTCTTTCTACCTGTGGCTCCGTTGCACCGTTTACTGATTGCACTATAGCCGCAACCTTTGGTGCAAGGAAAGCCAGTGTATCAATGTTTTCACCAAATATTTTGATGGCGACATCCTGACGTACACCCGTCATCAGTTCATTAAAACGCATTTGAATGGGCTGCGATGCTTCAAAAAATACTCCCGGAATAGCTTCTAATTTTTCCATCATCATCTCTGCCAGCTTGGTATAATCCTTTGTTGTTGTCCATTGGCTTTTTGGCTTCAGTTTAATGATAAGGTCAGTAGCTTCGGGTGGCATAGGGTCGGTGGGTACTTCAGCACTGCCCGTTTTACCTACTACCATTTCCACTTCGGGAAATGACTTGATTATCCGGCTGACCTGCATAGAAGTCTCTACACTTTGAGTTAATGATGTACCCTGCGGCAGAATGCAGTGAAAAGCATAATCGCCTTCCTGGAGTTGTGGTATAAACTCTCCGCCCATTCTGCCAAAGATGACCAAAGCAACAGTTAGCAGCGCAACAGCGCCGGTCACCACTGCATATTTCATTTTGATAGCCCACCGTATCAAGGGTCCGTAGCCCCGTTGGAAAAAGTCCATCATTTTATCTGAAAAATTCTTTTTGTGTGATACTTTTTTGGAAAGGAATAAGGCAGACATCATGGGTATATAAGTAAGCGAAAGTATCAATGCTCCCAATATGGCAAACCCAACTGTTTGTGCCATGGGGCGAAACATTTTTCCTTCAATACCCTGTAAGGAGAGAATGGGTAAGTACACAATTAAAATAATGATTTGCCCGAAAGCCGCCGAACTCATCATTTTCTTTGCACTGCCTTCTACTGCATCATCCATCTGCTGTTGTGTAAGTTTACCTGCCACATGCTTTACCACTAAAAAGTGAAGGGTGGCTTCTACAATAATTACTGCTCCATCCACAATCAATCCAAAATCAATGGCACCGAGGCTCATCAGGTTGGCACTAACGCCAAACACATTCATCATGCCTAGTGCAAACAGCATGGAAAGTGGAATAGCCGATGCGACAATCAGTCCTGCTCGCAGATTCCCTAAAAATAAAATCAGCACTAGCAAAACAATCAATGCCCCTTCAATCAAATTTGTCTGTACTGTGCCTACGGCCCGGTTTACCAAATTAGTTCTGTCCGCAAAAGCTTCTATTTCCACATCTTCCGGTATGGCTTTTTTAATAATTTCCATTTTTGTTTTTACCCTTTCCACTACGGCGGCACTGTTGGCTCCTTTAAGCATCATTACTATACCTCCCACTACTTCTTTTTCACCGTTAAATGTCAAAGACCCGTAACGTACAGCATTACCCAACTTTACTTCCGCTACATCTTTTATCAATACTGGGATATCGTTAACCTTTTTAACAACTATATTATTAATATCATCCATAGAACCAATCAAACCAACACCACGGATAAAGTAAGCATTTGGCTTCTTATCTATGTAAGCACCGCCTGTATTTTCATTGTTTTTTTCTAAGGCGGTGAAAATTTCAGCAATGGTTATATTGAGTGATTTAAGCCTCACAGGGTCTACCGCCACTTCATACTGCTTTACTAATCCACCAAAACTGTTTACTTCTGCTACGCCTTTTGTACCATATAATTGCCGGGCTACGATCCAGTCCTGCATAGTCCGCAAGTCCATGGCAGAGTATTTGTTTTCCGCTCCTTTTTTAGGATGGATAACGTATTGGTAAATTTCACCCAAACCTGTACTAACAGGTGCTAACTCTGGTGTACCAATACCTTTTGGTATTTTTTCTTCTGCCTCTTTTAGTTTCTCTGTAATTAACTGGCGGGCAAAATAAATATCAATATCATCATGAAAAACGACGGTGATTACTGATAAGCCAAACCTTGATATGGAACGCATTTCTTCCAAATCAGGAAGGTTGGCAAGGCTTTGCTCTATTGGATAGGTAACTAACTGTTCTGTTTCCTGTGCAGCAAGAGTTGGTGTGAGTGTAATAATCTGCACCTGGTTATTGGTAATATCCGGCACGGCATCAAGGGGAAGTTTGGAAGCACTCCATGCACCCCAAATGATGAGGGCCAGTGTCATTAACCCGATGACCAGTTTATTTTTTATACTGAAATGAATGATTTTATTGAGCATAATTTATTCTATTTGATTATGTATGACGCCTGAAAAAGTGAATAGTCCTTTCTACCATAGCGGCTAAAAGAATGGCACAACTCAGTGCTATAAGAATGAATTTAATTACACGAACCCACAAAGGCTGTTTTGCCTTTTTGGATTTTTTGGTTTTTAACCCTGTTTTTTTGGCCTGTTTGACGCTTACCATATTTAAATGGTTAGGAATGATAAATGCAATGCATACCCGTACATGGCGATGCAGCAATTTCAGTGAAGGTGTTGACTAAGATATCTTAGGGGGCTGCCAGATAGAATAATGCGCTTCGGCATTAAAGGCTACGTTGTAAATTGGATACTTTACAGAATGTAATACTACTTTATTGATTTGTGCCTTTGAGAAAGGTGAACAAACAACGGAGACTGCACAACATGAGCAAGAACAAAAGGGAGTGCAAGCCTCTGTATCATGTTTATGTTGCTGATGATTGTCAGTTGCTGAAATATTTGCTTCACTCATCTTTATATCACATTCCTTGCTGTCCCCGCATGGAAGGCAGGACATGTAAAGTAAAATGCAACCTACTATGAAGAAGGAAAATTTCATGTGTTGCAAAAATAGTGGCTCTGCTTGAATTTTCACATAAAGTATTGATTAAAAATGGAAATACGGTTGCAAAAAAAGCCCAAAAAGGCCGTTTTTCATGTTTTCCCGGCACTTTTCTGACAATTTCAGGTTCAGGGGAGTGTATTTCCTGAATCAGTAAACTGATTTCCCGAATACGAAGTTCCACTTTAATTCGTGGGAATACATTTGCGGCATAAAAATTAAGTAATGCGAATCAAAATACTGGCTTTGGGAATAATTGTTTTAAGTTCAACTATTGTTCACTCTCAAATAACTCCAACAAAAAATCCTGCTGACTCACTTCCTGTTAAATCTTTGCCGGATGTTACCGTGGTAGGCAGAAACAGTAAAAGCGATATTCAGCAAATGCCTGAGATAGTCGGCACATCAATTTACGCAGGAAAGAAAAATTCCCTGATTGTTTTGGATAATGTACAGGGTAATGTGGTTACGAATACCATGCGCCAGGTGTTGGCAAAAGTGCCTGGTATTCATATCTGGGAAAGCGACCCAAGTGGTATACAGATAGGAATTGCCGCAAGAGGACTAAGCCCCAACCGCAGTTGGGAGTTTAATGTAAGGCAGAATGGTTACGATATTGCAGCAGATCCTTTTGGTTACCCTGAAGCCTATTACAACCCACAATTACAGGGAGTACAAAGAATTGAAATCGTTCGAGGACAAGGTTCATTACAATACGGTCCGCAATTTGGCGGACTGGTTAATTATATCCTTCGCAACGGAAGTGAAATCAACAAACCATTTGAGTTTGAAACGCAGCAAACTGTTGGAAGCAAAGGATTGTTTAACTCCTATAATGCCGTAGGCGGTAAAAAAGGGAAGATGCACTACTATGCTTTTTTCGATCATCGCAATGGAGATGGATGGAGAGAAAACAGCCGCTACAAAACCAACTCAGGGTTTGCAACTATTACTTATAATTTCACACCTAAGTTTTCATTAACGGCTGAAGTGATGCGGTCGCACATCCTTAGCCAGCAACCAGGCGGACTTACAGATACACAAGTAAAACAGGATGCACAACAAAGTTTTCGCAGCCGCAACTGGTTTGAAACAATATGGACAACACCTGCACTGATTGCTAATTACAAGTTTAATGAATATACAAGATGGAACACCAAACTATTTGCCACTATTGCCGATAGAAATAGTGTTGGGTTTCTTCAGACCATTACCGTAAGAGACACCATTAATGCATTAACCCTGAATTATAATAACAGGGTTGTAAACCTTGACCAATACAGGAATCATGGTTTGGAAAGCCGCATTATTACTGATTACGGTTTGGGTAAAATGAATAATACTTTCTCCGGAGGTATCCGTTTATACACTGGCTCAACATACAGACGGGCAGATGGTAAAGGAACTATCGGTACAAACTACGATGTATCAGTATCGGGAAATTATCCGAGAGACATTACATTTTATTCAAAGAATGCGGCTGCCTTTGTGGAGAATATTTTTCGCATCAATAAAAAATTACTCATCATACCCGGCATACGGTATGAGTGGTTAGAAGGAGCTGCGTCGGGAAGGAACGGTTACACAAGTGGTGGCGCAGAAATTTTATTACAGGATATTACCCGCAGCAGGAGTTTTTTACTGGCAGGTATCGGTGCTGAATATCACATTACATCAGGCACCGAATTTTATGGGAACATAACGCAGGCTTACCGCCCTATTCAATTTGCTAATTTGCAGGCGCCGCCTACAACAGATGTGGTTGATCAGGATTTGAAAGATGCAAAGGGATATAATATTGACTTTGGTTACAGAGGTAAGGTGAAGGATTTTCTTCAGTTTGATGTAAGTGCTTTCTATCTTCAATACAACAACCGCATAGGGACTGTTACAATAACTGGCACTCCATCGTATCGCCTAATTACCAATGTTGGAAACAGCAGCAGCAAGGGTGTTGAAAGCTTTATTGAATTTAATGCCATCCGGGCTTTTTCTGAAAACAAAAAAGCTGACTTGCTGGTGTTTGGTTCGTATGGCTATACCAATGCCCGTTATGGCAACGAAAATAAAGACGTTAACACCAGGGGTAAAAAAATTGAGAATGCTCCCGAACACATTTTCAGAGGCGGTATTTCCGGTGGTTGTAAATCATTGTTACTGACATTTCAAATCAGTAAAGTTGGTGAAACATTTAGTGATGCAAATAACACCATTACACCTTCTGCTAACGGTAATAATGGCCTCATTCCTTCTTATACCATTGCAGATTTCACTGCTTCGTATAAATTCTCAAAAGGATTAAACATTAAAGCTGGTATAAATAACTTATTCAATGAAAGATATTTTACCCGTCGTGCAGGTGGTTATCCGGGTCCGGGTGCATTGCCGGGTGATGGAAGAACGATGTTTGTAACGGTAGGGGCTAAATTTTAAAGAATATTAATAAAAGAAAGAAGCGCAGATATATACATAATGACTTAGAAAAAATAAACCCTGTTCAACGAACAGGGTTTAGCATTACTATACGATTATAAAACAGGGTTGTTAGTACCTACTTTTATTATAGTTTCTACGGAGTTCAATAATCTCCCTTTCTTTTTGATACTTTAAATTCTGAAGTTCAGCCTTTCGTTGCTGGCGGGATAAGCTTTTATCATTTCTTACTGACCATTTCCTGTCCCTGTAGTCGTTCTCAATGTCCTGAATTTGCAGGTCTAGCCGGCTGGGACGATTGTAGTTATACGAATTATAGGGAGATGAATAAAAGGGGCTGGTACGGTTATAACCATAACCATATCCGTTTCCGAAAGAAGAACCAACACCAATTCTTACCTGTGGACGAATGACAGTATGGCTATTCCTTACAGGTTGTCTATGCTTTCCATGTTGTGCGGAAGCGGCATACGTAATGCTTGTTAAAAGCAAAATTGCAAATATCTTTTTCATATATTTTATGTTTTATTGCTAATAGACTGCAAAGCACATACAACAGTTTGTTAAACGACTATCTATAACTATACTATAACAACCTTATGATTTTTAAAACTGAAACCCAAACGTAACTAATGGCATGGCTGTTTCTTCTTTTGAAAAAGCCAGCGAACCTACCACAACAAACCGCTTTATGGGGGATAGCCAAATACCACCGCCATATCCATTGTGCCACCTGCCCGATTTTTCACCCTTGACCCATACCCGGCCAATGTCATGAAAACCGAGGATACCGGCAGTGCCCTGAAAAATAAAAGTTCTGAAATTGACAAGCCGGATACGGACTTCTGAATTATTAAATACAGTACTTCGTCCGGCAAATCTTTGCCTTCGAAAACCTCTCAAATTTTCTGTACCACTCAGGTATTGTGCTTGCTGAAATTCATACTTACCAAAATTTCTTGCTATACCGAAACGGGTGGCTAAAACAAAACGGGTTTGGGGTACAAAGCTCATAAATACCCGGATGTCAAGCCCTGCCTGTAACAGAGAATTACTATAGCTATTCAGCCCGAACAATTGCCTTGCATATCCATTTAGCACGGCCCCCCGTGTAGGAACAGCGTTACTGTTTTTTGAATTAATATCTATTCTGGCCTCCGCACCGAGATACGTTTTGTTTTTATAGAGGGTTGCTGCATTCAGTCCATTATTTAGAATATCGGAAACAAATTTTCCATTGTTTTCATTGGCCCGCAGGGTATAATATTGGAAAGTTGGGCCAAAGGATAAACGCATCCATGTTTGATATTGTTTTGCTGCCAATATAGCAATGTTACCAGCATCATACTTTGTACGGTAGTACCCAATACCCCCTATTGATTTATCAAAAACAGAATTATTCCCTATACCGAAAAAGTTGGTAATATAAACTGGTGCTTTAAAATCTGCCCGTACAATAAGGTCAAGATTTTTCAGGGCTTTCGTATAATTTCCTTCATAAGTAAATTGGTATGCACCGGTACCCATTGCTTTTTCTGCCTGAACAAACTGGCGCATGGCATAAGGGTCTTTACGAAATCCTTGCTTAAAGTATTCAAACTTTAACCCAAGCCGGACACCATCATCTGCATTATACTCTATTTCAACTCCGGGTTTACCATAATTGTATTTATAGTCAAGACGGTTATACCGGTTTACTTCCGGGTCCGCAACATTTTTATTATCAAAACCCGGATTGCCGGCAATGGTATTCTTTTCAAACGAAGCATCATAAATCTTTACCCTTTTTCCATTTCCCTCATTTATAAAATCATCATTACCGGGGCCACCAATAATGCGGATTAAAATTTTAGAAGATTCCCCTTTAACAACAATACTATCGTCGGCTTCCAATGCGTAAATACGCAATTCTTTAGTTACGGCGGGGTCAAAAAGGCGTTCATACATTTTTGATGAAACAACTCCGGTGGTTTCAATTTTATTAATGGCTACTGATATTTTTCCATCATCCATTTTAGTAATGGTGAAAAGTTCTTTTTGATTAGTACCCACTACACTTACGATTTTAGAAATAAACCGGTAGTACTGCAACATTTCCTTTCGGAAGTATTCTTTTCTTTTAGTCAGTTTTGCAATAATATCTTTAGCTGCGTAGTTTTGAATTTCCGGTGGTTGTTGTTTCATAGCTGATGTTATTACTTCACTTGTCATGCCAGTAAGAAAAATGTCAAGCTTTTTTTCCCAATCAACAGCTGATAGGCCAGTAAGAAAAAATCGGTCAAAATTGCGGGCACTATTATTAAATGTTTTGATATTGTGTGCCTTCGGACGAAAGCCCTGCAACTCTGGCATAACCCAGGGATGATGAAGAAAAACATTTATCAACCCCTCGTTTTTAAAGAAGGCATGATCATGGTCATATGGAATAGGATAATACGTCTTGCCCCTGCCTGTATCAATAGTACCCCACCGGTATTTTCCTTCCTGCCGGTCAAAGTCCATAACAAAATTATCCATGAGCCTTGCCATCAATACGGCATCCTTATCTATTTTGTCATCGCTGTTTGCTGCCAGTAACGATACTAACTGTTCTGTTGAAATAGTTTTCCCAACCACTGCCGGGTCTCTTTCTTCCAATAGAGAAAGTGAATTTTTAAATCCTGTTCTAAAGCGGTCGAGCCTTGGATCATCGGGAACATATACCATTTTTCTTCTGAGTGCTGGTATGCCAATTGCTTTTTCCAAAACCGGAACAGATAATGATGCATAGGGATAAGCTCCTGAAACACCATTGGACAAAGCTGAAATTTGCATACCATTTCGTAAGTCAGAAGGTATTATTGATTCAGGAAATTTTTCAATAGAACGTAGTGTCCATTCTTTCCCATCTTTTGCTACCAGACGCAAAGATTTTGTAAGCCTTCCACCTTCTTGCTTCATAGGCTTTAATCCACCAGCTTCCGTTCCTATATCCAGCATAGGAAAAGATATTCTTTGTGTCCATTCTTTGCGGTAGTTTTCTCCCAGCAAAATTTTTTTAAATCCGCTTGCCTTAAGTCTGGCACCAGCCTGAACATTCACCTTGCCAATTACAGGAAGCAATGTATCGAAAGAAGGTTTTGCTGTTACCGGTATAATTGTTTTCAACTCTTTAGCGTAGAGAGGAGTTGTCAGATCTTTTGCCTGGATGTTATAAAATTTTGTTTCTACTTTTCCGCTTTTACTGACTTCCAGCACGGCAAAACCATAATCAAGTACTGAAAACAAACTATTTTTCCCTTTTCGTAACCGTGTAAGTTTTGCAGCCGAGCCGCTGACGATATGCGGGACACTATCTTTTATAATTAGTTGTAAGCTGTGTTCATGGCCGGCTACGGTAACAGGGTATGGATGGCTTTTCAATACCTGTTCAATTTCATTGACCATAGTCCGGTACAAAGGATGATAGGTGTCCTGTACATTACCAAACACACCCCGGGCCAAAGGATACACTGTTCCTAAAACCGGTAGAGGGATGTATGCACCTTTAATAGCATCAACTAATGGAAAAATATGTTGCTTCAGAGTATATGCACCGCCATGCACACCATAAGTGTACATAGGATGGTGCATCACCAATACTAAAAGCTGATTAGGATGCGATTCAACAATTCGTTGTAACTCAGCAGTAAATTCATCTATTGTTCTGGCTTCACATTCTGACTCAGGTCCAGGCTTATCGTGCATGTGCAGGAACCACTGGGTATTCATCATCACCAATACAACCTTTTCATTAAGTTCAACTGGTATAGGACCCGGACACCCGTTTAAAGGCCAGGCCTGAATATTTGGGGCCTGCAATGAATTTATGTAGTTCACTTGGTTAACGCCACGTTCCCAGCCTCCGATCTTGCCGCCTTTCCAGTCATGATTACCCGGTACAAAAAATGCTTTGCTTTTTTTGCCTTTGAAAATATTGAGCTGATAGTCTATTACTTTTTTGGTGTAGGCATATTCCGGGTCACCCTCATCCGGCAGCCCATCCGGGTAAATATTATCGCCGAGAAAAAGTGCAACATTCTTCTCATCATTCCAGTTTACATTTTTAGTCAGCCAATCCAAAACAGGATGAGAGTCCCCTTTAATCACACCTGCATCTCCAATTAAAAACAGGCGTTGGATAATTGTATCTGTCTGAGAATAACCTTTAAGAGCAATGAGCAATACCAATAAAAGGATGATTTTTTTTTTCATGGTGAATCAAACTGAATAATTAAAAATCGTTGAAGTTCCTGGAAAACAAAGCCACAATTGCGGATGCCTATGATAAGCAATTGACTAATCAACTGTAGCTACAAGTTGATACGAAAAAGAGGAATTAAGCTATAAATTGAGGGGGATGCCAGATGGGCAATATGACCTCAGCAATTTCAGAATAAAGGAAACGAGAATTCCCAACGTTATCAGCAAAGATCAATTTAGGAAAGAAGAAGTCCTGAGGTTTGAAATTTTCATTTGCATAACAAGAGCAGTTATAAAACGGGCAGCAGCTTTTTTCTTCCTGATCATGTTGCTGATCACTGCTGCCGGCACCAGTAGTCATTATTTCCGGGCTTACCGCACCTTTCCAATTGTCGGGGCATACAAACCACGATATGCATAGCATTGAAGCACCCAGCAAAAGGAAGAAAATCTTCATTAAACCAAATATAAGTACAAAAAAGCAATTTATTTCTGAATGATTGAAAAGGGCAATTAATTGCAGGAAAATAGCACTCTTGCATATGCCTGGTTCGCATTGCGGTCAACGGCTGTAATCACCACTTTATAATCAACTCCGGCTGTTGCAGGAATATCGTGTTCAAAACTTGTTGAATCTCCTTGTGCATACATATGGGCATGCAGGATGTCTCCGCCCGTAGTATTATTAGTCAGTACAATATGTACTTCTGCTATAAAGCTATTGTCGGTAATTGTTCCGGCAATTTTTATATCTTGTCCGGATGTGTAAGTATGCCCATCTTGCGGACTTAATAAAGTTATTACAGGCACTTCTTTATCGTTTTCGGTTGCTGAATCTTTTTTACAGCCAGAAAAGAAAAGTAGAATTGAAAAGGATAGTAGAAATTTCATTAGATGTAAAATACAGAATTATTTATCAATTTCGAAAACTGTGATTTACGTATGAATATTGTCTGCATGTAAAAACAATCAAATTGTTTCATAGAACGTAAGCAGGTTCCGGTGATGGTCTAATGCAGGAAATTCCCTGTCACCCCAGGGCTGCTCTTCAACTACTGTATCCTCGTTATAAATTACTCCCTGCTTTTTGTATTCTTCAAATAACTCATCTATTCCCTGAACTTCTATTCTGCAACTGGCAGTACCGGCTAAGAAACTTTCGGCTCCACTACAAATTGGATTTGCTGCTAAATCTGTTCCTTTAGTTTTCCACGTTTCATCTCCTGATTTCCATAAATGTATTTCCACTTCATCCCGAACTACTATACAAAAGCCTTCATCATGGTGACGAACTGTAAAGCCCAACTTAGTTGTATAAAACTTCATTGATTTTTCAATGTCCTGAACAGGAAGTGCCGGAATGGTCTTTTTCATTTTCATATTCTTACTGCTTTATACTTATATGCTTTGTTAATTCAACTATAAAAGCTATAGTAGTTATCAGAAAAATAGTGATGCCTACATATACCTGTGGTTCTTTCAGTATGGGTAAAGCAAAACAAAACATGGCACAATTAAGTGCATTTGGTATTACTGCAATTGCTTTTGTATACTTTGAGCCCCCTTTATCAATTGCTACAAGGTTAAGTAACCCTACAAAAATAATTGACATACCAGCACCAACAAACCACAGTGTGTCAGTATTCATGTATAAAGGGAAAGCAAAACTGATATGCACTATTCCGAGAAGAATAATGATGTAAGAAAATATTTTGATGAGGCTATGCACAACAAGATTTATTCATCTGTATTGGTGGGCAAGGCACCGTGCCATAACTACAAAATACACAACAATCACCCTGCTTTGGCTTTAGTATTGTTTCGCAATTTGTACACTTATAGAAATATTGACAGGCATCCGTAGGCATTGTTTCCTCTTTCTTAAATCCACAATCAGGACAAGTGATTATTGAGTTTAGTGTTAGTGTCTTTTCCATAATTACTTCTTATCAGTTATGAGTTTGTACTCTTTTACTTTATAGCCTGTTTTACTTATGGCTGCTTCTATTGTTTTTACCTCAACTTTTGATTTATCAAAAGTGACCATACTGCTCCGGGTGGTATAAGAAGTTTTATAAGCTAATACACCATTCACTTTGGACAATTCATTATTTACATGTTCTTCGCACCCTGCACAAGTCATACCTTGTATGATGAAATTTACCTGCTGTTTGTTGTCAAGTACTGCAACTGTGGCTGCCTGTACTTTTGGTTTGGGGTAAAATATTTTTGCATACGATGGGAAAGCCATCATCAGAATAGCAAATACAGTAACTATACCTAAAAAAGTTTTAGACTGAAGGAACGAAGCCTTCTTAGTTGTTTCGCAATTACAATCCATATCTTTTGTTTTTACTGGTTTTAGTTTCATGTACCATGCAAAGGCTAACACAACTATTGATAATCCTATCAAATAAGGTCTTGCCGGTTCTATCCATGAAAAGTTGGCGGCAATGCTGCTGCTACCAGCAACTAAAGCGATGACAGGGGTGATACAACAAAGCGAAGCTGTAATAGCCGTAAGAACACCTGCGCCTGTAAATGCACCGGATGATTTTATACTTATCATACTGCTTCCAGTTTTTGAGTTTGTACATTAATATGTTTAAAGAAAGGTTTTAATATCTTTAAATTATCCAGTGTAAGAGAATAATAAATTGTTTGTCCATCTTTCCTGGTTTCAACAATATTTCCATCTTTTAATTTTCGCAGATGTTGAGACACGGCCGGAATACTCATGCTTAAAATATCTGCAAGGTCGCAGGGGCATAATTCTTTTTCTTCTTCCAATAAATAGATAATCTTTAATCTTACTTCATTGCCTGCTAATGCCAATATATTGGAAAGGCTTGCAAAAGACTTTTGAGCAGTCTTTA
>CAZXMP010000065.1:0-21042 GCA_964641575.1 uncultured Chitinophaga sp.
ACCGATATAGGGAATAGCGGCATCATTAAACCGATACCAGGCACCTAAAAAAAGATTAGTGGGATTTTCTTCGTTATTATTTATGTTCAATGAAAAGGTACCGCCCACAATTGTATTCTTGGCCTGGGCTTGCATACTGTGGTTAGCAGCAAAATGAATAAAATTATACGTTCCTACAGGAATTTTACCTCCAGCTTGGATAGTTGTTCTGGTGTTTAAAAGATAGTCACCACCCTGAAAACTTTCTTTAGGGCGGTTGATGTGATACATAGAAGCACCAATATAAAAACTATTATAACCGTTAGTACTGCCATTGTAAAGTACCCCTGCATTTACATCTACATAAGAGACATTGACTTGCTGATTAGTAAAAATTTCACTGGTTACACCTGTAAAACCCAGAGGAGTTAGTTCATCCTGAAAGTCAACTTTACTCACATCGACTCTTTTGTTGGTATAACCACCTTGAAAACCGGCTCCAATCTGGTGATATCCATTTTCATCAAGGCCTTTATGAAATGCAATAGATAATGCAGCCGAATTAGTAACTAATACCCCATCACCGGCTCTGTCAGTCATGGCTAGTATACCTACACCCAGTTGATCAATATCTGATAAACGGTTCTTCATAATGCCTGCATCAAATGACGCAGTTTTGGTAACAAATGCATTATTGATAGTAGGCCATTGATCACGGAAATTACCAGCCACTCTAAACACACCATCAAACTTTCCCGTCATAGCCGGATTAAGCGTCATGGGCGAGGCAAAAAATTGCGAAAAGTTGGGATCCTGAGCAGTTGACACACTAGCCAGCATCACACAAACAATAAAAGTGGAAAGGATTTTTTTCATCTCAGCAAAAATGGTTTTTTCGGTCCGGCAGGATTGGTTACCAGTTATCTATAAATTGTATGTTCTAAAACGTTGTTTACTTGTTGAAATTGCCTTAACCGGGGTCAACTTTTGACTTAGCCGGAACTTGAAAAATACAACAAATTAAAGACCCGTAAAAATAGGCATTAGCTGCACGTCACATTTGAACTTTAGTACCAAAGGCAAGGTCTCCCGCATCTCCAAGGCCCGGAACAATATAGCCTTTGGCGGTCAACTCTTCATCAATATCCCCGCACCAAATGGTAGCTGAGGGTGCTTCTCTTTTCACATATTCTATGCCAACGGAGCAGGCAATAGCTGCAACTATATGAATTTCACGGGGATTCCCTTCCTCTTTTAAAAAATGAATGGTTTTTACTAAGGAAGCTCCCGTTGCCAGCATGGGATCAGATACAATAATAACCCTGTTTTCCAATTCCGGGCAAGAAACATAATCGAGGCTTATTTCAAAACTGCCATCCTTATTATGTTTACGGTAGGCAGAAATAAAGGCATTATCGGCCTGGTCAAAATAGTTCAACAAACCATTGTGTAAGGGCAGGCCGGCCCGCAGAATAGTAGCTAAAACTGGTTGTTCCTTTAAAACTTTATGTACTGCTATGCCAAGTGGCGTTTGAATCTCTTTTTCTACAAAAGGAAGCACTTTGCTGATTTCGTAGGCTGCCGCTTCGCCAATACGTTCCAGGTTACGGCGAAAACGCATCCTGTCGTTTTGAATGGTTACATCCCGCAGTTCACCTACCCAGTTACTTACTAAAGAATGTTGTTGGCTTAGATTAACAATCATTGTGAAGATTTACTTTTGGCATCCTTCGGCGGGCTCAGGATGACTATAGCCAAGCTGGTCAACGAAGAATAAATACTTTTAGCAAATCTAACTTAAAAAAGGATTCATGGTTTACAGAGCAATTGGTTTGGCGAGTGATAATCGTTCAGCAGGGCTGAACATAACATTTACTCAATTTCAGGAACAAGCTGGCAAGTGGACTTATGAAGTATTGCAAACAGCCGATTTTATCTATGAAGCAAACTGGGCAAACCGCTTAAAAAATGCTGCCGCCTTATCGATTTCTGACTTTCAACAACTGCATACCGATTATGGAGAATACATGGGGCAACAAATAAATAAATTCATTGAGCAATACCAGTTACACTATAAAGTGGCATTGATAGCTTTTGAAGGCCACACTGTATTAGCTGGTAATAATCAATTACAACTGGGTAATGGGGCTGTTATTGCCTCGTTAACACAATTGCCGGTCGTTAATAATTTTTATTCAATTGATATTGCACTGGGGGGGCAACAAACAGGCTCTTCCGCTTTTGTCAACAATAAAATATTAAAAGAGAAACTTGCTTTGCAAGCAGTTGATGATGTTGTCAGCAATGCTATTCTCGTTGCTTTTATGGGAATTCTGCGCTGGCGCCAGGAGTACAATGTTTTTGCGGCAGAAACCGGGGCTTCCCGCAATAGTATAGGTGGTGCATTGTGGACAGGACAAGAGGCGTAGATTATTTAAGTACCTGCCTGTACGGATGAATGGGTAAATTAATATCTGTATTTTCATAGGTAAGATATACCACCTAAATTTTTTGTGATGGCAGATTTGAAAAAAAACGCAACTCCAAAAAAAGCCGTTGCCGGAACTCCTACCAGGGATTCTGTAGCCGAAGCCATTAAGTTTAAAAAGATACAGCAACGTTTTCCGCAACAGTTTGAGCAGGTTTTCCCGGATAAACTTGCACCCAGAACAGTTGTCATTATTCCATCTTTATCAATGGATGAAGAAATTCTATCCAAAATTACCGGTATCAATCATTACGAAGAAAGAATGCTTTGTATGCTGATGCTGCTTCGGATGCCCCGCACCAATGTTATTTATGTTACCAGCGAAACAATAGACCCCATTATCATTGATTATTACTTGCACTTGTTGCCGGGTATTACCGGGTATCATGCACAGCGGAGACTAACTTTATTAAGTTGTCATGATTCGTCGCCAACACCATTAACCAAAAAAATTTTAGACCGGCCAAGATTAATACAACGAATAAAGGATTTTATCCCATCGGATCATGAGGCGCATATGTCTTGTTTTATTGTTACCGAGCAGGAGAGATCGCTGGCAGTACAATTACAAATTCCTATTTATGGCTGCGATCCTGATTTATATGATTTGGGTAGTAAAAGTAATGGCCGTAAAATTTTTAGAGAGTGTGGTTTAAATGTTCCTCCGGGTATAGAAGACCTGCGGACAGAAGAAGATGTTATTAATGCCTTAACCAAACTGAAACAACAAAACCCTGCATTAAGAAAAGGCGTAGTAAAAGTAAATGATGGTTTTTCCGGTGATGGCAATGCTGTTTTTTCCTACGAGGATTTTGATGAAAACAATGATTTAAAAAACTGGATAAAAGAACAACTTCCAATACGATTAAAAATGGTGGCTGAGGAGCTTACGTACCCCCTGTTCTTGCGCAAGTATGCAAGTATGGGTGGTATAGTAGAAGAATTTTTGGAAGGCGATATAAAGGAGTCTCCATCCGTGCAATGTCGCATTACACCTACCGGAGCAATAGAAATTATTTCCACCCACGACCAGCAGCTTGGCGGCGAAAGTGGCCAGGTTTATATTGGAGCACATTTTCCGGCCTCGCCGGAGTATGCAATTGAGCTGGCAGCCATGGGAAGATGTGTAGCCGCTGCATTGTTAAAGAAAGGTGTGCTAGGAAGATTTGCGGTAGATTTTATTTCTGTAAAAGAAGAAACTGGCTGGAAGCATTATCCAATAGAGATCAATTTGCGAAAAGGTGGCACCACACACCCATTTCTGATGCTGCAGTTTTTAACGGATGGAATTTACAATGAGGAGGAAGGATTGTACTATACATCTAAAGGAAATCTGGTACGTTATTATTTCTGTTCTGATAATTTGAAGAACGAAAAATATAAAGGCCTCAGTCCGCATGACCTGATTGATATTGCTATGGTTAATGACTTACATTATGATGGCACTTCGCAGGAAGGAGTAATGTTTCACTTGATTGGTGCATTATCACAATTTGGAAAATTAGGTGTTGTATGTATCGGCAGTACACCAGAACGGGCAAGAGAGTTTTATGCAAAAATTGCGGAAGTGTTGGAAAAAGAATGTTGAGTCTACAGCTCAATTAAACTGGTTGTAATGTTTATTGCGCCATTCTAACAGTGATGAACATTTGTGAAGCTGACTCTTTCTATTTAAACAGTATTTAATCGGATTTTATTTACTTCTAACTAGCTGAATACAAGCTAAATTTTGAATAAAAATTACTAAATTCAGTTTTTATTGCCCCGACCCTCTTAAACAAAGCTTAATCTACAAAAATGGGGGCAAATATTATCAACAAGAATTTATTGATGCTGCTAAAAAGTGGCGGTATATGGTTTGGCAAAAGCCAATAGGTAATACTTTTTAATTTTATTAAACCACCATAGATGAAAGCAAAATCTATCAAAGGAAAGTCGACAGAACAAATCAAAGAGGCTTTGGAGCAAAGCATGGCTGATGGATTTAAGCCCACATTGGCAATCGTTTTTATTTCCATAAAACAAAATAGAAATGAAGTTTGTGAAATTTTAAACCAGGAAAGGATAGATATTTTTGGCGCCACTTCTTGCGGAGAATTTATCAATGGATATCAAAGCGAAGGTGAAGTAGTTATTCTTTTGCTGGATATCAGCCCGAAATATTATACCATTATAATTGAAGATGTAGAAAATGCCAATGTGGACAGAGCGGCTTCACTCCTTGCAGAAAGAGCCAAACGTCATTTTAACAGCCCAACTTTTTTATTGACCTGCAATGGTATCTATGGGGGTGGCCAATATTTTGATGGCGATACATTAGTAAAAACATTGGTGAGAGAGTTGGATGACGACTGTGTGTTTTTTGGTGGTATGGCTGGTGATGACTGGAGTATAAAGAATAGCTATGTATTTACTCAGCAAAAAGAAACGGGTAATGGTATTGCGGCTTTGGTTTTTGATGAGGACAAAATTTCTTTACACGGCATGGCTATCCACGGATGGAAACCTTTAGGCATTGCCAGAAAAGTAACAAAAAGTGCCGGTAACAAAATTTACAGCATTGATGGTAAACCAGCGGCGGAAATGTATTTAAAATATTTAGGAATGACAGAAAAAACAGGTGATGAAAGCTTTGATATTTTTAAAGACCTGTCCGTCCATTTTCCATTTATTGCAAAAAGGAAAGATGGAGAAACGATTATCAAATCACCCAGATCAATAGATGCAGCATCCAATGCACTGGTAATGGATATAGAAATGGAAGAGGGCTCTGAGTTTTACTTTACAACCCCGCCTGATTTTGAAATTTCCGAAGAAATTATTTCAGAAGCTGTAGCATTAAATAATACTATGGAAAGCAAGCCTGATGCTTTACTTATTTTTTCCTGTGCTGGAAGACCGCCGGTGTTGGGTCCTTTAACTAATGTGGAAAATGAAGGCCTGGCGGAAGTCTGGCAGGTGCCAATGGCAGGCTTTTATTCGTACGGAGAGTTTGGAAGAACAAAAAATGGTAAACAACATTTTCATTCTGCCATGTGTTGCTGGGTAGCAATAAAAGAAAATACTTAATCTAAAAACAAACTATTATGAAAAAAGGAATGATTAAAGTAAGTGTAATGTATCCAAATGGAGAGGGTAAAAATTTCAACATGGAATATTACATCAATAACCATGTACCACTTGTCTCCAAAACATTGGGCGATGCTTTACAAATTGCAAATTATGATAAGGGGTTAGGCGGGGGAGCCCCGGGCACAGCTGCAACCTATGTTGCCATGGCCAATTTATATTTCAATACAATGGAAGAATTTGGGCAGGCATTTGCTGTCGGTGCACCAGCATTAATGGCCGATTTGCCAAATTTTACCAATATAGAACCGGTTGTTCAGGTAAGCGAAGTCATGTAATTGTAAAACCAGCAGTGAATGAAAGCAAAATCAATTCAAGGAAAATCTATAGAACAAATTCAAGCTGCACTTTTACAAAGTATGGAAGCTGGATTCAAGCCCACACTGGCCATTGTATTCATATCTGTTAAGCAGGATAGCGAAGCAGTTTGCAGCATACTCTATAAAGAAGGTATACAAATTTTTGGCTCCACAACTTCCGGCGAATTCATCAGTAATGAAATTAGTGAAGGTGGCATTGCCATTATGTTGTTAGATATAAATCCTGCATATTTTAAAGTAATCTTCCAGGATACGGGAAGCAGTACTGTTTATGAAACGGCGAAACAGTTTGGGGCAGATGGGAAAAAAGCATTTGCAAATCCGGCATTTATTATTGCTTCCGGTTGGTTACATACGGATGGAGAAGAGATCATAAAGGGAATTGAAGATGGTTTTGGTGCAGAAGCCCCCATTTTTGGAGGAATGGCCGGAGACGATCTTGCATTGCGGGAGCCCATCGTTTTTACCTATGGCAAGAGCAGCACCACCGGTCTTGTAGCAATCATTATTAATAGAGATAAAATTGATGTAAGTGGCATTGCTACCTGTGGATGGAAACCTATTGGTATTACTAAAACCATTACGAAAAGTACAGGCAATATTGTGTACACTATCGATAACCAACCAGCATTGGATTTGGTTATAAAATATTTGGGATTGAATCTCGACAATGAGATAAGTGAAAGCATGGTGGTTAATCTCGGTGCTTATTATCCGTTGCAATTAGAAAGAGAAAATGCCCCACCGGTAATGCGTACCGCTATGCTGGGTAATAAAGAAGACCGTTCACTCATTTGTGCTGGTACCGTGCCACAAGGTGCTAAAGTTCGTTTCTCCTTACCACCCGATTTTGATGCAATAGATACAGTGATCGATGAATGTACCAGTTTAAAAATGGAGAATCACAACGAAGCAGATGCAGTCATTATGTTTTCCTGTATCAGCCGCTATTTATCATTTGGAGTAATGACGAGTGAAGAAATTGAACGGGTGATGAATGTATGGAATGCACCGTTCATTGGTTTTTTCTGCTATGGTGAATTTGGAAAATCAAAAGCAGGCAAACATGAATTTCATAATAATACTTGCTGCGTAGTGGCATTGAAAGAAAAATAAATTAAAACTAAAATGAACAACAAAGTTCTCGTACTCCTTGTCAGCTTGTTTTTTCTATCGGCAGTAACCACAGGCCAGTCAACTTATTTTCCGGATACAGCATGGCAAACAAAAACGCCGCAACTATTGGGCATGAACAAGCAAAAACTTGACAGTGCTGTAGCCTTTGCCATCAATAATGAAAATAAAATGGAAAGAGATTTACGCATCGCAAATCTCAAAGCCTATGCAAGAGAGCCCGGTTATGCAATCGTTGGCCCAATGAAAGAAAGAGGCGGTCCTGCCGGACTCATTATTAAAAATGGTTTTATTTCAGCTCAATGGGGGGATATAAACCGGGTAGACATGACTTTTAGTGCAACGAAAAGTTTTCTATCTACTGTGGCAGGACTTGCAGTTGATAATAGATTAATAAAAAATGTACAGGAACCCGTAGCAAAATATGTGTGGGATGATGTGTATAAGGGAGGACATAACTCAACAATCACCTGGGAGCATTTATTAAATCAATCATCTGATTGGAGTGGTACATTATTCGGATTGCATGATTGGGCCGACCGTCCGCCCCGAGAAGGCGGTATTGATGATTGGAAAAACAGGAAGTTACTACAACCCGGAACTGTATATGAATACAACGATGTAAGAGTAAACTTACTGGCTTACTCTTTATTACATGTTTACCGCAAGCCATTACCAATGGTGCTGAAAGAAAAATTAATGGATCCCATTGGAGCCTCCAATACGTGGCGTTGGTATGGGTATGATAACAGCTTTGTAAATATGGATGGTATCATGATGCAATCAGTAAGCGGAGGTGGACATCACGGCGGCGGCATCTTTATCAATACAACAGATATGGCAAGATTTGGCTTGCTTTTTTTGCGAAAAGGCAAATGGAATAACAAACAACTCTTATCCGAAAAATGGATTGCAGAAGCCCATCGCCCTTCCATTCCTAATAAGGAGTATGGATACATGTGGTGGATCAATAGCACAAAGAAATGGCCGGATGTTTCATCCAATATTTATTATGCGGTGGGTTTTGGTGGAAATTATATAGTGGTGGATGAGGAGCATGATATAGTTGTAGTGACAAGATGGATGGATGATAGTAAGATGGGTGATCTGATGAAACTCATTATTCAATCAATCGATAAGAAATAAGCTTTAAGAAAAGATAGTAAAGAATGAAAGCAAAATCAATCAAAGGGAAATCAACAGAAGAAATCAGTGCTGCATTACGGGAAAGCATGTCCGATGCCCGCCCGGATGACCCGGTCGGACGGGGATTTAAGCCAACGTTAGCTATTGTATTTATATCTATTAAACAAGACAGCACAGCTATTTCCAAATTATTGGACGAGAGAGGCATTCAGGTCTTTGGTGTTACTACTGCAGGCGAATTTATTGATGGCGAAATTGAAGCAGGCAGCATTGTCATGTTATTGCTTGACATGAACCCGGCTTATTTTAAAATAGAATTTTTGGAAACAAGCCAGGAGACTGCTTTCGAAGATGCCATCAAACTTGGGATTACCGGAAAAGAAACTTTTTCCAATCCGGCATTTATTATAGCAAACAGTGGAGTGTCTTTAGATGGTGAACCATTTGTTGAAGGCATCATGCAAGGTTTTGGAAAATCTTCCTCGTCTGTAGAAAGAGAAGTAACCATTTTTGGAGGGAAGGCAGGAGATGATCTCGCATTGGAAGCAACATTTGTTTTTACCAATGGAAAAAGAAATAACAGTGCATTGGTAGCACTCATAATTGATGAAGATAAAATAGATGTGAAAGGTATCGCTACTTGTGGCTGGCAAGCTATTGGTACCGCAAAAACCGTTACTAAAAGCGAAGGTAATATTGTGTACACCATCGACGATAAACCAGCATTGGATATGTTGATGAATTACCTTGGCGTTGAGATAAAGCAGGATGACAACAAGGAGATAGTAACATTTCTAAGTTCCTGGTATTATCCATTGCAAGTGGAACGGGAGAACGTAGATCCTGTAATACGTACCGCCATGTTTGCTAATCGGGAAGACCGTTCGCTTATTTGTTCTGGAAAAGTGCCGCAAGGTTCAAAAATCAAATTTTCGCTACCACCAGATTTTGATTCCATTGATAAGGTAGTTGCAGAATGTAAAGGCCTTAAGGACAATGCACAGCGGCAAGCCGATGCCCTGATCATGTTCTCCTGTGTGAGTAGGTATTTGTCGTTTGGAGTTGTAATGAAAGAGGAATTAGTGCAGGTGCAACAACTCTGGGATGTACCCATGGCAGGCTTTTTTTCTTATGGTGAATATGGAAAATCAAAAACCGGTAAGTATGATTATCATAATAATACCTGCTGCCTGGTGGTATTAAAAGAAAAATAAGTTGCTCACTATTTAAATAAGTTCATGAAATCGAAATCAATTAAAGGAAAAACAACAGAGGAAATTCAATCCGCATTTAAAGAATGCACAGCCGATGGCTTTAAGCCAACGTTGGCAATTTGCTTTATTTCTAAATCCCAGGATAGGGCAGCTATCAATAGTTTGCTTGATGCCAACGGGATTCTGGTGTTTGGGTGTACTACCCATGGAGAGTTTATTGATGAAGAAACAGAAAAACAATCGGCTGCAATATTACTGCTTAACATGAACAAGGAAAATTTTGAAATTTATTTTGAAGAATATCCCCAAAAAAATTATAGGGAAGTGGCTGTCTCCATTGCCCGGCAAGCAAAAAGCAAATTTGCAGTTCCTGCATTTTTAATTGCGATAAGCGGTGCGGTGGCTGATGGTGAAGAAGTGTTGCACGGATTTGAAGAGGTAATCGGATCAGATGTAGATGTGTTTGGCGGTGCAGCAGGTGACGATTATTCATTTACAGAAACCTTTGCTTTTACGAATAATAAGGAAACTAAAAATGGTATCGTTTGCATTGCCTTTGATAAAGCCAATGTACAAATTAAGGGAGTTGCTACTTGCGGCTGGAAAGCAGTGGGTACGGAAAAAATAGTTACTAAAAGCGAAGGCAACCATGTGTACAGCATAGATTATGAACCAGCCCTTGATATTACCATAAAATTCGGCGGTCTTGAAAATGTTACTGCTGAAAATGAAGATGTAAAAAATGTATTAATAGAATTGGCAACAAATTTTCCCCTTCAATTGCAAAGAGAAAAAGGTGATCCGGTTATGCGTCCGGGTCTTGTGGTTGACTGGACTGATCGTTCTTTTTATACCAGCGGCTCTGTTCCGCAGGGTTCAAAAGTCCGTTTTTCGGTGCCGCCCGATTGGGATGTAATGGATAAAGTAATCAAAGGAGTTGAAAATTTGCGGGATACAGAAATGCCCGATGCAGATGCCCTTGTGGTTTTCAGTTGTGCCGGAAGAATTCTTGCATTAGGCCCCATGATGATAGACGAATTAAAAGGCATAAAGCAAGTATGGAATGTACCCATGGCTGGTATGTTTAGCAATGCCGAGCTGGGTCGGGCTACTGGCGGAAATTTGGAAATGCACAACATCACAACTTGTTGCGTAGCAATAAAAGAAAAATAAATATGAACCAGCATTTAGAAAGCATACTAAATTTTATCGAGCAAGACGAGCATATATCGCCTGAACAAAAGACGGCATTGATTAAAGCATTGAAAGATGCAGACAAAGAATTAGAGATAACCGCTTTCAAACTGGACCGTACCGAAAAAGTAAAACGTACCACTGCTATTCTGCTGGAAGAAACAATTGAAGAACTGGAGCAGAAACGAAAAGCCATTGAAGAAACAAATGCAGCCCTTACTAAATCACTTGATGAATTAAAAGCTGCACAGGCTCAATTGATACAATCTGAAAAAATGGCAAGTCTTGGTGAACTCACAGCTGGCATTGCACATGAAATACAAAACCCGTTAAATTTCGTCAATAATTTTTCGGAAGTAAGTACAGAGTTGGTAGATGAAATGAACGAAGAGATCGAAAAGGGAAATCTGGAAGATGCAAAAGAAATCGCAAACGATTTAAAGCAAAATCTCGAAAAGATAAATCATCATGGTAAACGGGCAGGGGATATTGTAAAAGGAATGTTGCAGCACAGCCGCAGCAGCAGCGGACAAAAAGAACTCACCGATATCAATGCACTGGCCGATGAATATTTACGACTAGCTTATCATGGTTTGCGGGCAAAAGACAAAACATTTAATGCGGCCATGAAAACAGATTTTGATGAAACAATTGGCTTGATAAAAGTTATTCCGCAGGATATTGGCCGTGTGGTACTCAATCTCATCACCAATGCATTTTATGCCGTATCAGTACGAAAAAAACAACAGCCAGAACTCTACGAACCTGTTGTTTCAGTCAGCACAAAAAAATTGAATGACCGTATTGATATCTATGTAAAAGATAATGGTACAGGCATTCCACAAAAAGCACTCGATAAAATATTTCAACCCTTCTTTACCACCAAACCAACCGGCCAGGGCACAGGTTTGGGATTGAGTTTAAGTTATGATATTGTAAAAGCACATGGCGGAGAAATAAAGGTTGAAACAAAAGAAAATGAAGGAACAGTGTTTGTTATTCAATTACCAGTTTAAAGAAGTTGAATTATGAAACAACATCTAATTGCCCCTTGGCCCATACTATCTACCAGCATAGTAGCTATGTACTGTATGTGTATGTTTTTCATAGGGTCAGCACCTCCTATTTCTACAGCACAGGAAACGTTTGATGAAAAAGGTCTTTTTGAATCGGATGCCATTTTAAATATTACATTGAAAGGAAACCTGAGAAATTTATTAAATGATAGGTCAGATCTTGCTCAAGATTTTTCGTTAGTTCTTTCCTATAAAAAAGAAGATAGTACTGAAATGCAGCTACCTGTGGAAGTAAGAACAAGAGGTCATTTTCGCCGGATGAAAGAAAACTGTACTTACCCTCCTTTATTAATACAGTTTCCAACGCAAGGTCCTCATCTGTCTTCTGTTTTCAGAGAACAAAAAAAGCTAAAATTAGTAATGCCCTGCAAAGGCGAAGAGTTTTTGATCCGTGAATGGCTGGTGTATAAAATATATAACCTGGTTACACCAAAAAGCTTTCGGGCAAGGCTGGTAAAAGTAAAACTGGAAGATGACAAGAATAAAAAACCTGTTACCCCTTTTTACGGAATATTGCTGGAAGAAGAAAAGCAAATGGCCAGGCGAAATAAAGCTGTAGCTGTGGAGCAGGCATTAAGACCACAGCAAACACAACAAGATGCTTTTTTGTACATGACCGTTTTTCAATATCTTATTGGCAATACGGATTGGTCAACGCAATTTCAGCATAACATTAAATTATTACGAACCGATTCCAATTCGGCTCCTGTTACAGTACCTTATGATTTTGATCATGCAGGAATTGTTAACACACCTTATGCACTACCTGCTGAGGAGTTGCAGCTACGATCAATTCGGGATCGGCGCTACAGGGGTTATTGTATCAGCGATCTGAAAGTATTTGAACCGGTTATTGCCCGGTACAACCAGTTGAAGAATGACATTTATAAAATTTATACCAGCTGTACCCTGCTGGACGAGAAGTATATAAAATCCACCCTGCAATTTCTGGATGAATTTTATGCAACGATCAATAATCCGAAAGCCTGGCAAAAAGCATTTGGCTATCCCTGTGATAAGAATGGTACCGGCAATGTGGTGATAAAGGGATTGAAAGAAAACTAGGCAAATAAAATACTAACAAATGAAGTTGACTAAACAGATAAAAGCAGATTTAGCAAAAGCCTATCAATGTGCAATGGAAATAAGCATACTTGACATGAAAGCTCCGCTTCGTTATATTAATCAGTACATTGCTGAGAACGTAAGCGGTTATGGCACTGCGGCTGATGAAAAAGTAAAGTCGAGAGAAGACTATAGAAAAATGCTTATGAAAAGCCGGCAACAGGCTAAAGGAATGTTGTTTAAAGCAAAAATCATTACTCCTTACCGCCCAAAATTTATTGATGCAACTACAGCGCAGTTTCACGATGAAATAGTGGTACAAATTGGCGATAAAAAGAATAAGCACAGTATTCATCTCTACATGAGTTGTGTATATAAGTACCAGTTCGGTAAGTGGCAATTGGTCTTGTTTCATGGCTCTATGCCTGATGCGGCAAGCACCACAGAAGATACCTTTCATCTTGGTGAAGCACAAAAAAAGCTACAGGAGCTGGAGCAAGTAGTTACACAGCGAACAGCAGATTTGCAAATCAAAACCCGGGAATTAGAAATTGAAGCATCACTGGAAAGAGTAAGAGCAGTAACGATGGGCATGAATAAACCGGGTGATATTCTGAACATCTGCAGAATTTTTTTTAACGAATTACAATCACTCGGCTTTAAAGATTTGCGCAATACCCTTATTAACTTTTGGGATGATGAAAATGGACAACTGCATGATTATGATTACTCCGATTTTGCCGGCGGAAACTTTGCTAAACTTGCTTACAGCAGTCACCCCGCATTTGCAGCGTTTCAAAAGAAAATACGAAAAGCGAAAGATGCTTTTGCAAAACTGGTTATTAATAAGGATGGATTAAAAAGCTGGCAGCAAAGACGACGTAGCAGTGGCGAATATAAAGACCCGCGGCTTAGCAAAATTTCTGCGCTGTATTATTATTTCTACTCAACAGGTGTAGGGGCTTTGGGCATTTCTACTTTTAGTCCTATTTCAAAAGAGGAAGTTGAAGTGTTGAAAAAGTTTCGCAACGTATTTGATATGGCGTATCAGCGATATGTTGATATACAAAAATCAGAAACACAATCAAGAGAAGCACAAATAGAATTGGCATTGGAAAGAGTAAGAGCCAGAACTATGGCCATGCAAAAAAGTGATGAACTAAAAGAGGTCATTCAGGTGGTGTTTGATCAGGTCGTACAGCTAAATATCAATATTGAGCACACCGGCTTTATTCTCGATTACAAAGAAAGGGATGATATGCTAATCTGGCTGGCAGATAAACATGGAGTTCCTTCGCCACAAATCAGTATTCCCTATTTTGATTCGCCGCACTGGAATAGTTTTTTAGAAGCAAAGAAAAAAGGGGATCACTTTTTTGCCAACCAGCTTGACTTCAAAACAAAAAACAAATTCTATAAACAACTTTTTAAACTAATTCCGGGCATACCGAAAGAAGCAATGGATTTCTATCAGGGTTGTCCTGCTCTTGCTATATCAACCGTATTGTTGGATAATGTTGGCTTGTACATTGAGAATTTCGAAGGCATCCCTTACACCAATGAAGAAAATGATGTGCTGATGCGTATTGGAAAAGTTTTTCAACAAACCTATACCCGTTTCCTCGATTTGCAAAGAGCAGAGGCACAGGCTAAGGAATCTGAAATAGAATTAGCATTGGAAAGAGTACGGGCCAGGACAATGGCCATGCAAAAAAGTGATGAACTTCCCGAAGCGGCTACTATATTATTTCAACAAGTGCAGGCATTGGGTATGCCTGCCTGGAGTGCCGGTTATTGTATCTGGAATGAAGATAAGTCTGCTGTTACCTTATGGATGAGTAGCGAAGGAGTTTTGCAACCACCCGCTACCGCACCAACAACTAAAGATGAATTATTTATTGAAATGCGGAAGGGACAGGAACAAGGCAAAAATTTTCATGTGGTGGAAATGGGAGGCAAAAAATTAGAGAAGCATTACCAATATATGCGTACACTTCCGGTGGTGGGAGAGATACTGGATTCAATTATTGACGCAGGATACCCGTTGCCCACTTTCCAGGTGATGCACCATGCCTATTTCTCAAAAGGATTCTTGTTGTTTATTACCTATGAACCTGTTCCCGATGCACATGATATTTTCAAACGCTTTGGAAAAGTATTCGACCAGACCTATACAAGATTTTTAGACTTACAAAAAGCAGAAGCACAGGCAAGAAACGTAAAAATTGAAATGGCTTTAGAAAGAGTTCGTTCAAGATCTTTAGCTATGCATTCCAGTGGGGAGCTGGGAGAAGTTGTTACCGTTGTATTAAATAATTTGCTTGAGCTAGGTTATATCATTGACCAGGGCGCAGCGGCCCACCTGGCCATATTTTCTGAAGGTACAAAAGATTTTTTTCAATGGTCCGCAGACCCATCTCTTCCATATCCTGTCAGATCCTTCATCCCTTATACGGATCTCCCCATACTATCGGAATTCTGGGAGGCCAGGGAAAAAGGGCATGACTTTTTTGCCAATGTTTATTCTTTTGAAGAAAAAAATACATGGTTCAACTATGCCTTTGAGCATTCAGATCTTAAATATATTCCAGGGCAATTAAAAAAACTCCTTTTGGAAAGTGAAACCTATGCACATTCAATTGCGTTAGAGAAGAACTCCGCAATTATCATCAATAGTATAACAGGCCATCAACTTTCGGTGCATCAAATTGATATTCTAAGACGATTTTCCAAAGTTTTTGAACAGGCATATACCCGTTTTCTCGATCTGCAAAAAGCAGAAGCACAGGCAAGAGAAGCGGAAATTGAATTAGCATTAGAAAGAGTGAGGGCCGCCGCCATGGCCATGCGGGATTCAGCAGAAATCGGTGAAATTATTTACAGACTTTATGTAGAGCTTACAAAACTGGATACCAAACTCGACAGGTGTTTTATAATGATTGTAAATCCGGAAAACCATGGCATCACCTGGTGGATGTCTGGTAAAGAAGGTCTGTTGGCAGAAAATGGTTTTTTTATTCAAATGAATCAACACCCGACTCATTTGATGTATCTCGATTACTGGCGGAATCGAACAAAAAAATGGCAATACCTTTTCGAAGGAAAAGAAAAAAGAGATTGGGATCGCTTTGGTTTCAGTAAAACAGAACTTACCAAGTTACCAGAGTTCGTAAAGGATTATATGACCTCTGTAAAGAAAATACATCTATCTGGTTCATCCGATCAATTCGGTTCATTAGTTACAGGTAGCTCTGAACCTTTACCGGATGAACAACAGAATATAATCAGTCGCTTCACCGTTGCTTTCAATCAAACCTATACAAGGTTCCTTGATTTACAAAAAGCAGAAGCACAGGCAAGAGAAGCACAGATAGAAGCAGCATTGGAAAGAGTGAGAAGTAGAAGCATGGCTATGCACAAAAGCGATGAGTTGCTAGAAGCTGGTGAAATTCTTTTCCTGGAAATGCAAAAGCTCGGTATTGAAAGCCTGACAGCCGGTTATGTATTAATTGATAAAGAAGAAAAAAATGGATTGAATTACACACCTCACCCGGGCACAAAAAAAATAATGCCGGTGCCTGTTATCATTCCGCATAATGAAACCATTCATATGCAACAGGTGGTGGAGAACTGGAAAAAAGGAGATTCTTTTTTTATTGTTGAAATGGATGAAAACGAAACGATCAAACACCAAACGTTTATTGCCGAACGAAGTACAAATTTTCCGTTAAGCGCAGCGGAACTGATTGCCATTTCGCCTGCAAAATTATTTCTGCATAATTTCTATTTTAAAGAAGGATATGTATTGATAGTAGGCGGAACAAAATTATCTGCAGAACAAACAGATATTATGTTGCGATTTGCAAAAGTGTTTCAACAGACCTATACCCGTTTTCTCGATCTGCAAAAAGCCGAAGCACAGGCAAGAGAAGCACAAATAGAAGCGGCACTGGAAAGAGTAAGAAGCAGAACGATGGCTATGCAGCGAAGCGATGAATTACTGGATGTGGCGTCTATTCTTTTTCAACAGGTAAAAGCATTAGGCGTACCTCAGTGGAATTGCGGATTTAATATCTGGAATACAGGAGATAGAGAATTTATATATTATCCGGGAAGCCCTGACGGGGTTATATCACCATCGCCTTGCAAGATCCCGTTGACGGAACATCCTGTATTTATGCGATTCGATGAATCAAGAAAAAAAGGAGAAGACCTTTTAGTATATGAAAAACAAGGCGAAGAACAGGAAGATCATTATCGCTATATGCTTTCACTTCCCGGTGTTGGCGATCTATTGCGAAGCATGATGGATTCAGGCTTTCAGTTACCTGCATTTCAAGTCGATCATGTTGCCAATTTTGCTTATGGCAATTTGATATTTATTACGTTTGAACATTTTCCTGAGATGCATGATGTGTTCAAACGCTTCGCAAAAGTATTTGAACAGACTTATACTCGTTTTCTTGACCTTCAAAAAGCAGAAGCACAGGCCAAAGAAGCACAGATAGAAGCAGCCTTGGAAAAAGTGCGGAGCAGAACTATGGCGATGCAAAGCAGTAATGAATTGCAGGAGACTGCTGCTGTTCTATTTAATGAATTTAAAAAATTAGGTACAGAAGATATTTACCAGGTTACCATTGGTATATATAATGAAGAAGAAAGATTAATAGACTTCAGGTCAACAAGCTGGGCTGATGATGGTGCACAGGAAAGCCGTTCATTTAGCTTAAGCATGGAAGAACCAACAGTAATAAAGCCTGCGGTTATTGCATGGAAGGCCAATAAAAAATCGTTGGTGATAGACCTTAGCGGAGAAGCATTGGAAGGATGGCTTAATTACCGGAATAAAATAAGCGGTATTACCAAAATGAGTACAGATACAGGTGGACGAAGAGTCATTACAGCAGCTTATTATTCCAAAGGGCATTTATCCATATCAACGCCGGTGCCGGTACCTACAGATACACTGCGTACATTAGAACGTTTTGCTGCTGTATTCGACAGTACCTATACCCGTTTTCTCGATTTGAAAAAAGCCGAAGCACAGGCAAGAGAAGCACAAATTGAAGCAGCAATGGAAAAAGTTCGTTCCCGTTCTCTGGCTATGCAGAAACCCGAAGAATTGATTGAAGTAGCAGAGTTATTACGAAAAGAAATGGGACAGTTGGGTGTGGAAGAATTGGAAACAAGTTCTATATACATCGTTGATAAAGAAAATAAGCAAGCCGAATGCTGGTATGCCATCAAAGATATCAGAGAGAAAAATAAAAAATTGGTAAGCGATGAAATGACCATCACATTCGCCGATAGTTGGGTGGGTAGTGAGATGTGGAAATTTTACCAATCAAAGATGGAGCAGGCTTCTATTGTAATGAAAGGCGATAACAGGAAGGAGTGGATAAACTATTGTGCAGAAAAATCAAACGTATTACAGGGTTATTATGGTGATGAAATCCCGGAGCGTACCTATCATCTTGTAAAATTTAATGGTGGTTATATGGGAGCTGCTTCACCCGGTGATATTTCAGCAGAAAGCTGGGACCTACTGCGAAGAGCCGCCTCTGTTTTTTCATTGGCATACACCCGTTTCAATGATTTACAGATTGCAGAAGCACATGCCCTGCAGGCAGAGCAGGATCTTATCGCCATTAAAGAAGCCAAACAAAAAGCAGAAGAAGCTCTAACTGAATTGCAGGCCACACAAAAGCAACTGATACAATCAGAGAAGATGGCCAGCCTTGGAGAACTCACCGCCGGTATTGCTCATGAAATTCAAAACCCGTTAAACTTCGTCAACAATTTTAGTGAAGTAAGTAAGGAGTTGCTGGAGGAAATGAAAGAAGCTATAGAAAAAGGCGATACGGAGGATGCTCAAGAAATAATGAACGATGTAATTCAGAATTTAGAAAAAATAAATCATCATGGTAAACGGGCCGATGGGATTGTAAAAGGAATGTTGCAACACAGCCGCAGTACTAGTAACACAAAAGAACTTGTTGACATCAATGCGTTAGCTGATGAATACTTACGCCTCGCTTATCATGGGTTGCGGGCAAAAGACAAATCATTCAACGCCACATTAAAAACAGACTATGATGAAAGTATTGGGAAGATTAATATCATTCCGCAGGATATGGGAAGAGTGATATTGAATTTAATTACGAATGCTTTTTATGTAGTGACAGAAAAGAAAAAGGAAAATATCGAAGGATACGAACCAACTGTTTTTGTAAGTACAAAGAAAATGGGAGATCGGGTGGAAGTGAGTGTAAAGGATAATGGCAACGGTATTCCCCAAAAAGTATTGGATAAAATTTTTCAACCCTTCTTTACAACCAAACCTACGGGGCAGGGAACAGGTTTGGGTTTATCATTAGCATATGATATTGTAAAAGCACATGGCGGAGAGTTTAAAGTGGAAACAAAGGAAGGGGAGGGAAGTATATTTATAATCACATTACCAGCTTAAATAATAAAATGAGCAAACAACAATCTTGTCTGAAACTACTGATCACATTTCTATTGTGTAACAGTTTTGTGAACTTATATGCACAACAAAGTCGTATTGATTCGATTGTTCAACTACTGAACAATTGCAAAACCAGTAAAGGAGTTGACTCTATCAAGTTTACTGATGCTGTAAGTATGATTGAAAAAACCACTTTAAATGATGAGTCGATTGCAACACTTGAAAAGACAGGCAATCTCTTTATTAATGGAAACGATGAGTATTGGAGTTATAGAATAAAATACGGCATACTGAACAGTTTAATAGCAACCGACAAAATCAAATCTTTAGGCTATGGTAAGTACCAGTTAGCCCAACTGGAAAAAAGTAAAGCCCCCATTGCTACAATGATCAGCAGTGCCTTTCTTAGACAATTGAGGTTGCCTTATCGAAACTCCAATACATTGAATGAAGGGTTTCAGTATTTTAATGAAAATTTAAAAAAATATAAAGTCGAAAATGATTCTGCAGGTCTTGCCAATTGTTACTATGTACTGGCTGGCTTTTACAGAACTATTGGCTTGCTTGACCAGGCGATCTATCACATGAAAAAGTCGGTCAGTTACATGAAAGCTGATACCACAACAGATAACAGTGTTTCCCCATTTACTGACCCGGTGGGGAGGCGAAACTGGTTTAATAACATGAGTGTTATTGGATTTTACTATTTGCAAAAGGGAGATTACAACGAAGCACTAAGGTATACCCGTATTTCCTTCAATGATGATACAAGAGTTAGGTCAGCATCATCTATTAATACACCGAACACAATGGCTCAGATCAAGCTCTTATCCGGTCAACTGGACAGCGTTATGTATTATTTAGATTTGGTACTTAGGCATGATAGAAATAATATGGCACCTGATTATGTTGCATCATCTCTTCAAATAAAAGGCTTTTATAAAATAAAAACCGGCGAGTTAGAAGAAGCAGAAACGGCTTTACAGCAATGCTGGCAGTTGATCGAAGAGAACAAGATACAAGCAGATGCCCGGCCAGGTACAATGGCACCTGATTATTATTTAGCATTGATCCGGATAGAACAAAAAAGAATTGGTGAAGCGATCGCATTACTGGAAAAGGATATTGACCGGTTGGAAAGTCAGCGTTTATATGTGCTTAGAGATTATAAATTGCTTGCTCAATTACATGAGCAAACAGGCAATTATAAAAAGGCCAATGAAGCACTGGCGTCTTTTATTTCGTTGCAGGATAGCATACAGGCCGACCAGGAAAAATATGGTTCATTAAGTTTTGAAACAGAGCAGGATATGAATGCCAAAGAGCTTTCTATTGCAAAATTGGAAAGCCAAAATAAAATATCCTCTCTCTCCCGCAATTTCTCCATTGGTATTGCAGCCCTCGTTTTGTTGCTGGCTGGAGTGCTTTATTACCGGTTCAAGTCAAAGCACAAGGCGAATAAAGTGCTGGAATCAACACTTAGCAATTTAAAATCCACTCAATCGCAACTCATTCAATCCGAAAAAATGGCCAGTCTTGGTGAACTCACCGCTGGCATTGCACATGAAATTCAAAACCCGTTGAACTTCGTTAATAATTTTTCGGAAGTAAACACAGAATTGATCGATGAGTTGGAACAAGAAGTGGACAAAGGAAATTTGGCCGAAGTAAAAGCCATCACAAAAGATATAAAGGAAAACGAACAGAAAATAAATCACCACGGCAAAAGAGCCGATGCGATTGTAAAAGGAATGTTGCAGCACAGCCGCAGTAGCAGTGGCGTCAAAGAGCCCACTGATATTAATAAACTGGCAGATGAATATTTGCG
>CAZXMP010000066.1:0-20933 GCA_964641575.1 uncultured Chitinophaga sp.
ACACTATTTGATTTTAAGAATTAATATTAATTGATGATGTTACAACTTTCTAAAAGAATTTAACCTCATCAATTACTTCCCAATCGATTGTGAATATTTCCTCCACTTCTCAATTACCTGCTCCATATCTTCTGGTAATTCGGTTTCAAAAAACATTTCTTTATTGGTAGTTGGGTGAATAAAACCTAATGTTTTTGCATGCAAAGCCTGCCGCTTACAAATGGAAAAACAATTATCTACAAACTGTTTGTATTTGGTAAACACAGTACCCTTTACAATTCTATCACCACCATACGTATCGTCATTAAATAAAGGGTGACCAAGATGTTTCATATGTACCCGTATCTGGTGTGTACGTCCGGTTTCCAAAATACATTGTACCAGTGTTACATAGCCAAACCGCTCTATTACTTTATAGTGAGTAATTGCTTCCTTACCATGATCCCCTTCCGGATAAGCCTCAAATAATTTTCTAAATCGTAAGTTTCTTCCTACATGTGCAATGATTGTTCCGCTATCTTCCACCACATCACCCCAAACAAGTGCTACGTATTGTCTTTTTACAGTATGATCAAAGAATTGCTTGGCAAGTGTACGCATTGCCTTATCCGTTTTTGCCAGCACCAATAAGCCAGTTGTGTTTTTATCAATACGATGCACCAAACCAAAACGAGGTAATGTATCTTCTGAGATATTCGGGTTTATTTGTTGTAGATAATAAGATACTCCGTTTAATAAAGTGCCGGTGTAATTACCACTTCCCGGGTGCACCACCATGCCGGCAGGTTTGTTTACAATCATAATGTCGGCATCTTCATACACAATATTCAAGTCCATTTTTTCAGGTACCACATCCGTTTCATCAGGATGCATATCCGAAAAAACAATAACTGCGTCAAGTGGTTTTATTTTGTAATTCGACTTGATCTCTTTTCCATTCACTGTTACCATTCCCAAACTAATAGCCTGTTGTATTTTATTGCGGGTAGCACCTTCAATCCTGTTTACAAGGAATTTGTCTATTCGTATGGATTCTTGTCCCTTATCAATAGTTATGGTAAACCTCTCAAAAAGTTCGTCGCTACTATCCTGTACCTCCGGATTATTTACGGCTGATTCATCTTGCATAACGGCAAAGGTAATGGAAGCTTGCTTTGCTGTAAATTTGTGTCTTAATATGGAAAAACAGGAAGTTTTATTTCAGGATTTGGGGCTAATGGATTACCAGGCTGCATGGGATTTGCAGGAGAAGCTGTTGCAGGAAAATGTTAACAGAAAGTCTTTAGTCTATGGTCTTGAATCTGGAACAGGAAGCGACCCGACTCCCGACTCCCGGCTGCTGACTCAACATCACCTTCTGTTCGTGGAGCATTCTCCTGTTTACACGTTGGGTAAAAGTGGAAACAAGGCAAATGTGCTGTTGGGTGATGATGAGTTGAAAGAAAAAAATATCCAGTTTTTTAATACCAACAGGGGAGGTGATATTACTTTTCATGGAAACGATCAGATTGTAGGTTATCCAATATTAGATCTGGAAAAATTTTATACAGACATTGGTAAGTACTTGCGTAATCTGGAAGAGGTCATTATTCAAACAATAGCAGAGTATGGCATAAAAGGTGAACGATCAAGTGGTGAAACAGGTGTATGGATTGAACCCGGAGTAATTGGAAAGGAAAGAAAAATATGTGCTATCGGTGTTCGTTGCAGCCGCTGGATTACTATGCATGGGTTTGCTTTTAATGTAAATACTGATCTTTCTTATTTTAATTATATCATTCCCTGCGGTATCAATAATAAGCAGGTTACTTCACTGGAAAAAGAATTAGGCCGAAAATTAGATATGCAGGAAGTCAAAGAGAAAGTGAAAAATAATTTTGAGAAAATATTTGAAGTTGAACTAAAAGAATAAAGTAAAAAAAACTCTATTTATTAGTAGGCAAGTTTTACAATTCGTAACGACTATTAAACTGAAGTTCCCCTTTAGGGGACAGGGGCAAAATCCTTCTCCAAATAGAACTTATGCTTCTCTAATAATTTTCCATCTTCATATAGTTCAAAGCGAAACCATCCGGCATGGTAGAAATTCGTTTTATCAATTTTGAATTCTTTCTCTTTGATTTCTTTCAGTTCAAAGATGAATGTATCTGCATCATCAAAAAATTTGATGGAATATTTTTTCGGTTTTTCTTCATCCGGAAGGCTAATGCGTACATAGCCGTCACGGTGTGTATAAACATATAACGATGGTGTAAAAGCATTTGGCCTGGGTTTGTTATTACCAACATTCGGAACTGCAACAGAATCTGTACCCGGAAATTTATCGATAGTAACTACAAAAGGCTTGGCAGGAGTCAATGAATCACCACCTTGCAGTATAACCTGGTTGGTTATCGGATTAATGCTTTTAATGGTGTCTTTTACAGGTTTTTTTGCTTCGCTGAACAAATACATCCCTTTGTCAAGCATAATATAAATCCGGTAAAACATATGGTCGTTCGTTGCTTTGGTATCCATATACCCGTTTTGCGGAAGGGTGGGATCAGCAACAGTAAGAATTGTTTTAAATCCTTTTAAGCTGTCAAATGAACGCTGAATACTTATTTGCTTAATGTTTTGAAAAGTATTAGTCCAGCCAATAATTATCCGGTTGCTACCTACATTCTTCAATGAAAATTTAGGAAGTGTATCTTGAGCTTGCAACTGAATAGTTACAGCAGAAAATAATAGCAGGAAGGACAAAACCAGTTTTTTCATATGCATAAAACGGAAAAAGGATTGGATTCTTTTATTTATTGCTTCAAAGATAGGATAGGGGAGCTAAAAACTTAGAATATTAACATCCCCTTTTCGAGAGAACTGTTACCCGTAAGTCCACCACTGTGTACAAGCAAAATCCTGCATCCGGGCTGAAAGGAATTGTTTTTTACTAATTGATAAAACGCATAAAATAATTTTCCAGTATAAACAAAATCGCTGGGAATGCCTGTTTGCTGATAAAACATATTCATAAAGTCGATTAGTTCGGATTTGTACTTAGCATAACCACCAAAATGATAATCATGAATGAATTGAAAATTACGGTTTTCATTTTGTAAGAGTGATTGCACTTTTTCATGCAACGCAGTATTATTTTTCAATACGCTGATTCCGATAACTTCCTGCATAGGTTGCGCAGCATTTATTAGCCCGGCAACCATGGTGCCGGTACCGCAGGCACAACCTATTTTATCATATGATTGTTTATGACAATGGTCTAAAATAGTAGCAGCACCTTTGGAACCATTCACTCCGTAGCCACCTTCATTAATAAAATAATTTTCCGCTGTATTAAGTTCAGCAGGTATTTTTCTTTGGCTGTATTGCTCCCTGTTTGTAAAAAAAAGTTGCATGCCCTCCGCTTGAGATTGAAGCAGTATGGGAGAAAGATTCGCCGGTTTTTCACCTCGTATTATACCAATACCATTAAAGCCATTCATTTTGCAAGCCGCTGCCGTTGCAAGAATATGGTTAGACCAGGCTCCTCCAAATGTTACAATCGTTTTTTTATTCTGCTGCTTAGCTTCTTCCAGGTAATAGCGAAGTTTGAACCATTTGTTGCCGGAAATTAGCGGATGAATTTTGTCGAGACGCAATACAGAAATCTCTACTCCTTTTTCAATAAATAAGGGTATGGTGAGTTTATCAAGAGAAATGTTATTAAAATTTATATCTGTCATTCAAAATAAATAAGTGTCGTGGCGAATTTACTTTAATTTCGTTCGCAAGTTTAATTGAGAGAGTATGAAATGAGCTACCTAAGAAACAAACTTAGTAAAATGATTATTTGCAGCGGATAGCAGGTAGCTAAAAACAAAAAACACATGAAACCAACATTGGTAATATTAGCAGCAGGAATGGCCTCACGATACGGAAGCATGAAACAGGTAGAAGGGTTTGGCCCGTCTGGAGAAACCATTATGGACTATTCCATCTTTGATGCAATCCGGGCAGGCTTTGGTAAAGTGGTATTTATTATCCGGGAAGAATTTGCAGATAATTTTAAAAGCATATTTGAGCCAAAGTTGAAAGGAAGAATGGAAACGGCTTATGTGTATCAAAATTTAAATTCTTTTTTAGGTGATCATTCAGTACCCGAAGGAAGAACAAAACCATGGGGAACAGCTCATGCCGTTTTGTGTGCTAAAGATGTGGTGAAGGAACCTTTTGCTGTAATTAATGCAGATGATTTCTATGGACAAAATGCTTTTGAAAATGCAGCAGCTTTTTTAAATGTGGGCTGCAATGAAAGGAACTACGCCATTATTGGTTATGATTTACTAAGCACACTTTCTGATTATGGAACAGTGAACAGGGGAGTTTGTGAATTGGATCATGACGGTAATCTTGCCGGTGTTACGGAACGTATCAATATTGCAAAAAAAGATGAGAAGGTAATAGCCGACGATGGACTGGAACCTAAAGAACTTTCTATAAAAACAAGAGTATCGATGAACTTCTGGTGCTTTGATCCTTCTTTCTTTTCTTATACACAAAACTTGTTTGCCACTTTTTTAAAGGACCACGGAACTGAATTAAAGTCAGAGTTCTTTATTCCAATTGTCGCCGATCAGTTTATAAAAGAAGGCGGAAAAATTGAAGTGATCCCAACAACTTCATTATGGTTTGGTGTTACGTATAAAGAAGATGCCCCTTTTGTTGCAAAAAGCCTGAATGAATTAATAAGCAATGGGGAGTATCCTAAAAATCTTTGGGAGTAATAATTGCAAAAAAGCATTTAAAATAAAAAAGACCCGTCAAGTATTAAAACTAGACGGGTCTTTTTATAAGTAACAATTTATCTTAATTCACTTTCACCATGAATACGTAGTCCTCTACTTTTTCAACCTGTTGTTGAAAATCAAGTCCGCCTAATGCAGATTTGGTAGATATTTTCACCCGTTGGTAGCTGGTATCTTTTTTCAGATCGTCCAGCACCTTGTAAATATGCTTGCCTTGAATGGCAAATGCAAAACCCTCGGTGTTTTTTTGGCGGCCATTAAGGATGCCGATTACTTCACCTTTCTTATTCAATATAGGGCTGCCACTATTTCCCCGGTTGGCTGCTATTTCTATCTGGCAACTGAGAGTGTCGCCATTAAAACCAGTTTTTGCACTTAAATAACCTTGTCCGTAAACAATTTCATTTCTAGGGTAACCCAGTGTAAAAATTGGCTCCGCTAATTTGCCGGAAGATTTGCTGATCGAATATGGTATAGAAGAATAAGGTTTAAAATTATCGTCTTCAATTTTCAGGATCGCAATATCTTTTTGTCGGTCTATAAAAACAACTTTAGCTACAAAATCTCCTTTGCTGTTTTGAACGGCTACATTGTCTGCGCCATCCACTACGTGGGCATTTGTTACCAGGTATCCTTTTGCATCAATTATAAAACCAGTACCGCCCGTTGTGTACACAATAGGATTGCCGGCACTGTTAAGTCTGCTATTTACCTTGCTGATTTCGTTATCCTGTTCTTTGGTTTTCTTAGCCAATACTTTGATCTGGGTTTTCAATAAGTCCATATCTGAAGTAGGTGCCTTGGGTGAAAATGCACCAACCAATCCACTTATTGCAAGGGTAGTAAAAAGAGCAATAGACGCAGCTATGGCACCCACTCTCTTATACCTGTTCCATAAGTAAACCACTTTTGCTTTTCCTTTTAGTCTTGCCGAATCAATCTTACCTTGTTCTGTAAGATTAGTATGGACATCATTTAAAGAAGAACGGAAATTTTTCCATTCGCCAAAACGGTTCATCTGCTGGAGGAAAAGCGTATGCTCCACTACTAATTGATCAATTTCCGTATTTGTTTTACGCAAGTTTTCAAATAATAACCTTTCATCAGGGTTCATCTCACCCTTAATGTAGCGTTCTACAGCCTCTAAAATCTTAATATCATCCATCACTATTCCCGTTTTTATAATGTGCAAAAAATATTTTTTTCAGCCTCATCAGGCACTTGTACTTCTGGTTTTTCGCATTATCGGCATTCGTATATCCAAAGTTGGCAGCAATAACCTGCATGTTCTGTTTTTGCAGGTAGTAAGCCTCTAACAAGCTTTTACAAGGTTCTCCCAAACTACTGATGGCTTTATCCATCATTTCAAACTCACTATTCCTTTTTTCATGCTCCTCGATTTCATCTTCAACCGGTACCACCTGCTCTAAACTCTCAACAGGAGGGGAATAACGACTAAGTTGTTGCAACCTTTTGAGCCATAATCGCCTGGCTACCGAATATACGTAGGTCTTAATCTGGCAGTTCAGCTCAAAAGTTCCCGATCGTACATTTTCATAAAGAACTATCATGGTCTCCTGAAAAACATCTTTCGCATCATCCGCAGAGCCGTTGTTGTTGATTACCAACGACTGAACCATGTTATAGTTGTCCCGGTAAATGGCCTCCACAGCCTTTTTATCGTTTACAGCCAATCCTTCCAGCAAAAGTCTTTCGTTATTCTCTGGTTTCACTTATTCCTATGTTTAATACTTTTTTTTAAAAATAGTAACCCTGCCCGACTGTAAAAAATATTTAATAAATAGAAGAGGCGGGCCTGCCGCACTACAAAAAATATAATTAAGAAAGTTAAAGCCGGGCAAAGCCATCTGAAAAAAATATTTTAAAAACCGGGTTACCTTTTCCCGTTCCGGGTATTAACAACGAAATATTTCAACAAATAACAAAAAATCGAAAAATGAAAAAATTCTTAGCAATCATCGCTATCGCTTCTTTTGCAGTAGCTTGTAACAATTCTTCTGAAGCAAAAGATACAGCTGATAGTGCAAATGCTGTTATTGATTCTACTGTTAATGCAGTTCAAGATTCAATCGGTGTTGTAGCTGATTCTGCAAAAGCTACTATTGACTCTACTGCTAATGCTGTTGTAGATTCTTTAAAAAAGTAATTTTATAGGCAAGCAACTTAGAAAGCCTTCCCCAATTGGTGGAGGGCTTTTTAATTTATAACAGATTTTGACGGTTTTTTGAAAGGATTGTACTGATTACCAGTTTTGACGCCAATTATTTTTACCAGACTGTACCGCTACTATCATCTTCGTTGCGTCGCACTCTTGTACTGTAATAACACAGATTGGCATTTGCGAGAGCACCAAATACTCCAATCAGTAGCAGAGCGGCTAGTTAGCCATGCTCAGCTTAAATAGTTTACCTTTGCCGCCGCAATCTGCAAATCAATTTAATTTATATTGTGACTACATTTCAAGAATTAGGAGTTGAAGAAGGACTTATACAGTCCATCACCACGTTAGGGTTTACGCAGCCCACACCCATCCAGGAAAAAGCAATCCCCGTTTTATTGCAAGGAACGAAAGACTTTATTGGTCTTGCACAAACCGGTACTGGTAAAACGGCTGCTTTCGGACTGCCTTTATTACAACTTATCAATAAAGAGGATCGTTTTCCGCAAGCTTTAATAGTTTGCCCAACCAGAGAACTTTGTTTACAAATAACCAGTGATCTGGAGAAATTCAAGAGTAAAAAAATAAATATCAGTGTTACGGCTGTTTATGGTGGTACTTCCATCACTATGCAAATCCGGGATTTAAAAAGAGGCACTCAAATTGTTGTTGCTACTCCCGGTCGTTTAATCGACCTTATCGAAAGAAAAGCCATCAACCTCGAAAAGATACATTATGTAGTATTGGATGAGGCAGACGAAATGCTGAACATGGGTTTTAAAGATGATATTGAATTCATCTTAAAAAATACTCCCAACCGTCAGAGCACCTGGTTATTCAGTGCTACTATGCCTGCAGAAATAAGAAATGTGAGCAAAAAGTACATGGATAAACCTTTTGAAATTACAATCGGCAAAACCAATGAAGGAGCTGCTAATATTGATCACCAGTATTATGCTACCCAACATCATAACAGATACGAAGTATTAAAAAGAATCATCGACTTTAATCCCGGCATTTATGGAATTGTATTTGCCAGAACTAAAGCCGATACACAAGATATTGCTGAAAAGCTAACCAGAGAAGGTTATGATATTGATGCCATACATGGTGACTTGACGCAACAGCAGCGGGATAAAGTGATGGGATTGTTCAGAGATAAAAGTGTGAAGTTGCTGGTAGCAACGGATGTTGCTGCAAGAGGTATTGATGTAAAAGGTATTACCCATGTAATAAATTACGAATTACCGGATGATGTAGAAGTGTACACCCATAGAAGTGGACGTACTGGCCGTGCAGGTAGCAGTGGGGTTTCTGTTTCCATCGTAACACCAAAAGAAGTTTATCGTTTACGCCAGGTAGAAAGAATAGTGAAAACGCAGTTTCATAAAATGGATATACCAAGCGGTAAAGATGTTTGCCGAAAGCAGTTTTTCCATTTTATAGATAAGATGTTGAGTGCTGATATCAGTCATGGTGAATACGAAGCGTACCTGCCTACATTAAGAGAAAAATTTGCAGCAGTAGAAAAAGAAGAAATATTACAAAGAGTTGCTGCATTAGAGTTTGACCGTTTCTTGAAGTATTATGAAAATGCTCCGGATTTGAATATGAGAGGTAGCGACAGAAGAGATGATAGAAGAGGAGCGGATAGAGGTGAAAGAGGAGCACCAAGAGAAAGGGACAGAGATACAAAAGGAAGAAGTTTTAGCGGCGGCGGTAATTACCAACGATTGTTTGTAAACCTTGGAACGAAAGATGGTTTTTACAAAGCAAGTTTTCTGCAGTTCATATTAGATATGAGTGATTTGAAAAAAGAAGTGTTGGGCCGTATTGATATGAAAGAAATGACTAGCTGGATCGAAATTGAACCAACAGCAGGTAAGAAAATGATAAAAGCTATTGATGGGAAAAACTATAGGGGTCGTAAGATTCGCATGAATGATGCGGAGTCTGGCGGTGGCAGAGGAAAATAAAATTGATTAAAAGTTTGATTTACTAAACAGGACTACTATATTTGTTCAAGATGACAACAACAAACACATATTTTGGTTTCTATTTTTATTACTTCTTTAGTAAGAGGCCGGGAATGCTTTTGTTGAAAAAAAATTAGAACAACTAAAAATCAACATAAAGAATCCCGGTCAACTTGACCGGGATTCTTGTTTTACCCCCATCCCCTAAAGGGGAGTTAAACTGGTCGTTTAAAATTTTGAAATGAATGTAATATGGTAAGTAGTAAGGATTTTATGAAAGGCGAGGTAAGTGTGGATGCAAGTTCCCCCTTTAGGAGGTTAGGGGGTATCGCTATTCAAGGTTACGAAGGAAGCTTTCACCAGGTGGCCGCACAGCTATTTTTTGGAAAAGCTGTGGAGGTAATTACCTGCAACACATTTAAAGAAGTAGTAAAGATCGCCAGCAATAAAAAAGAAAGTGACGGGGGCATTATGGCAATAGAAAATTCTATTGCGGGAAGTATTTTACCGAATTATAATTTGCTGCAGAAAAGTAATTTAAAGATTGTCGGAGAGATCTATTTACAGATACGGCAAAACCTCCTGGTAAATCCAGGGGTAAAACTCGAAGACATCCGTGAAGTGCATTCGCATACCATGGCATTGCAGCAATGTTATGATTTTTTAGATAAGCACAAATGGAAATTGGTAGAGACTGATGATACGGCATTAAGTGCAAAACATATTCACCAGCATAAGAGCAAACATATTGCAGGCATTGCGAGTAAGTTGGCCGCAGAATTGTATAACCTGGATATGATCGCCCCGAATATCCATACCATGAAAAATAATTATACAAGATTTTTGGTATTGCAAAGAGAAGATGCGGCGAATACAGTTGAAGAAGCGAATAAAGCATCGGTTAATTTTCATACCGATCATTCTAAAGGAAGTTTAGCAAAAGTGCTGACTGCCATTGCAGCAGGTGGAATAAATTTAAGCAAGCTGCAAAGCTTCCCCATTCCCGGCAGCGATTTTAAATACAGCTTTCATGCAGATATGGAATTTGATTCGTTACATCAGTTTAATGATGTGATTGTGCAAATGAAAAAACTAACAGCAGAAACAAAAATTTACGGAGTTTATAAAAAAGGAATTTGGAAATGAGAACAAGCAAAAGATTAGAAGGTATCGGTGAATATTATTTCTCTCAAAAATTGAGAGAAATCGAAGAATTAAATAAAGCTGGAAAAAATATTATCAATTTGGGTATTGGTAGTCCGGATCTGCCGCCGCATCCGGAAGTAATAAAAACATTGCAGGAAGAAAGTGCAAGAACCAATGTGCATGCATATCAATCATACAAAGGTTCTGCAATATTAAGAAAAGCTATCAGCGATTGGTATAAGAAATGGTATAGAGTTGAACTAGACCCTGATTCAGAAGTATTGCCCTTGATAGGAAGTAAAGAGGGTATTATGCATATCTGCATGACTTATTTGGATAAAGGAGATGCAGTATTGGTGCCTAATCCCGGCTATCCTACTTACAGAAGCGCAGTGAAATTGGCAGGAGGAAAATGTGTAGAGTATAAACTAAGAGAAAAAAATAATTATCATCCAGACTTTGCGAAGCTATCAAAAGGCAAGCTAAAGAAAGTAAAGTTGATGTTCGTTAATTATCCGCAAATGCCAACAGGTCAATTATCAACTACCGGATTGTTTGAGAAATTGGTTGCATTTGGGAAAAAACATAATATTCTTATCGTTCATGATAATCCATATTCTTTTATTCTGAATGAACAACCGGAAAGTTTGTTAAGTGTTGATGGGGCAAAAGATTGTGTGATCGAATTGAACTCATTAAGCAAAAGTCATAATATGGCTGGGTGGAGAGTAGGTATGTTATGTGCATCAAAAGAAAGAATTGAAGAAGTCCTTCGTTTTAAAAGTAATATGGACAGTGGAATGTTTTTACCAGCACAATTAGCTGCAGCAAAAGCTTTAAGTCTTGGTAAGGAGTGGCATGACGAAGTTAATAATGTGTACAGGAAAAGAAGAGAAAAAGTATTTGAATTGTTGCAATTACTCAATTGCCAATTTTCGAAAGAACAGGTGGGTATGTTTGTTTGGGCAAGAATACCGGAATCGTATAAGGATGGTTATGTGCTAAGCGATGAAGTACTATACGAATCGAATGTATTCATAACACCGGGTAGCATCTTTGGAAGTGCCGGGGATAAATATATAAGAGTTAGTTTATGTGCACCGGTGGAGAAATTTGAAGAAGCTATTCAGCGAATTAAGAATTAATAACAAGTAATTATGTCACAAAGAAAAAGAGTTGCAATTGTTGGAGTTGGGTTAATTGGCGGATCACTGGCAATACAATTGCATGAAAAAAAGTTGTCATCAAGATTGATTGGTGTGGATGCTAATGAAGAACATGCGAGGCAAGCAGTGGAACTAGAATTGGTAGATGAAACAATGTCATTGAATGAAGCAATAGAACAGTCCGATGTAATTGTGTTGGCAATACCCGTTGATAAACTAGTAAGCCTTTTGCCATCCATCATGGATAAAATAGATCAGCAGATCGTTGTTGACCTGGGTTCAACAAAAGGACAATTGATAGAAGTATTAAAAAATCATCCCAAAAGGGGGAGATATGTAGCCACGCATCCGATGTGGGGAACTGAGTATAGCGGTCCGCAATCGGCAGTGCGTGGTGCCTATGAAAACAAAGCAGTAATTATTTGTAATGCAGAAGAAAGTGATTCCGATGCATTGGATTGGGTAAAGACCATGTACAAAAAAATCGGTATGCACTTATTGGAAATGGAAGCAAAAGCACATGACCTTCATGCGGCCTATGTCAGTCATATTTCTCATATCACTTCATTTGCATTGGCCAATACAGTATTGGAAAAAGAAAAAGAAGAGAATGCCATTTTTGAATTAGCCTCGGCCGGTTTTGAAAGTACGGTGCGGTTAGCAAAAAGTAACCCTGCCATGTGGGTGCCAATATTTATGCAGAATAAAGAAAATGTATTGGATGTTTTGAAAGAGCATATTGCACAGCTATCAAGATTTAAAGAGAGTATTGAAAAGGAGGACAATGAATATTTAATGAAATTGATTGAAAATGCGAATAAGATTAGGAGAATAATAAAGTAATTATATACTTTAAAACTCTTCTCCTCCTTGGAGGGGCGAATTGAGGGAAACTTATTGCTTTAATAAAATGGGGTGGGTTGCTGCGAATCTGCAGTTGAATAGCGAACAGAACCCTGAAGAGTGCGACGCAACGAAGATGACCAATGAGCAGAACGATGACAACAAAAAATTATTTTTTAATAAAAAGCCTCATAACACCCCTTTAGGGGACGGGGGCATAACTTTACATTATGCAAACAACAGAGCAAGCAACAAACGAAACAGTGCAACAGGCATGGGGCAAACGTCCACTCATCATCAGTGGACCATGCAGTGCAGAAACAGAAGAGCAACTAGTAGCAACAGCGCAGCGATTGGCTGCAACCGGAAAAGTAGATATGATTCGGGCAGGCATCTGGAAACCCAGAACCAAACCCGGTATGTTTGAAGGCGTGGGAGCAAAAGGTTTGCCCTGGTTGCAACAGGCAAAAAAATTAACCGGATTGCCAACGACTGTGGAAGTTGCTACCGGCAAACAAGTGCAAGATGCATTGACATTTGATGTGGATGTATTATGGATCGGTGCAAGAACAACCGTAAATCCATTTAGTGTGCAGGAAGTAGCCGATGCATTGCGGGGTACCAATGTTCCGGTAATGATAAAAAATCCAATCAATCCTGACCTGGAATTGTGGGCTGGTGCAGTGGAGAGAGTTGCAAGAGCCGGTGTAAAACAAATTGGGTTGATACATCGGGGTTTTAGTTCTTATGGTAATACAGAATTTCGCAATGCGCCGATGTGGCATTTGGCCATTGAAATGAAATTGAAATATCCTGACCTGGTTTTCATTAATGATCCTTCGCATATTTGCGGCCGCCGAGATATTTTATTGGATACGATGCAAAGAGCAATTGATCTTGATTATGATGGATTGATGATTGAAAGTCATATAGACCCCGACAATGCCTGGAGTGATGCGAAACAACAGGTAACTCCTGAGCGTTTAGCAGAAATGCTGGATACTATCATTTGGAGAAAAGAAGATATCAGTTCAGAAGAATATCATGCAGCATTGGAAAAATTGCGTCAGCAAATAAACCAGTTGGATGATGAGTTGATGCAGATATTAAGTCAGCGGATGAAAATTGCAGAACAAATTGGTACTTATAAAAAGGAAAACAATATTACGATCTTGCAAACCAATCGCTGGAACGAAATTATCGAAAGGGCAACAGCAAAAGGTGATAAGATCGGCTTAAGCAAAGAATTCATCACCAAATATTTTGATGCGGTACATATGGAAAGTATCAATCATCAGAAGAAAGTATTGGATTCTTGAGTTGGGAGTCGATAGTCAGGAGTTTGGAGTTCATACAACTAAATTTGAATTGTCTTTACTGGATATAAAAGCATGAATAAAGCCATATATAAATTTTCAACAGCTTCAACTGAGCTACATCTGGCTTCCGGTATAAGTCATCTTAAAAGGATAACTGAGCCGAAAGCAACGATATTAATAACCGATGAAAATGTTTTCAATGCGCATGCAAAACGTTTTAAAGGTTGGAATACGATCGTACTAAAACCCGGCGAAGAGTATAAAGTACAGGCAACAGTAGATGCAATAATTGAAAAGCTGATCGAAATGGAAGCTGACCGCAAAACAACATTAGTCGGCGTTGGCGGCGGAGTGATAACAGATATTACTGGTTATGTTGCATCCGTTTATATGCGAGGCATTCGATTCGGTTTTTTACCAACTTCAATACTTGGATTAGTTGATGCATCGATCGGAGGAAAAAACGGAATAGATGTTGGCCAATATAAAAATATGGTCGGCATAATCCGTCAGCCATCTTTCATCTTGCATGATATGGTTTTCCTTAATTCATTGCCACAACATGAATGGGAAAATGGTTTTGCAGAAGTAATCAAACATGCTTGTATAAAAGATGCGACCATGTTTGCAGCATTGGAAAACAATTCGCTAAAAACTTACCAGGGAAGACAAAAATCAATCTGCGAATTGATACAACGCAATGCGTTAATAAAAATCAAAGTGGTACAGAAAGATGAATTTGAAAAAGGAGAGAGGCGATTATTAAATTTCGGTCACACCTTAGGGCATGCTTTAGAAACCCAATATGAATTATTACATGGCCAGGCAATTTCTATCGGTATGACCTATGCTTGTCATATTTCCGAAAAGCTAGCAGGGTTTAAGCAAACAGAAAAAGTGGTAGCTGTGTTAGAAAAGTATAATCTTCCAACCTACGCATCATTCGACAAACAAAAAGTGTTTGAAGTGTTGAAGATGGATAAGAAACGGGAAAGAAAAGAAATGAACTATGTGCTACTGGAAAAAATAGGGAAGGGAGTAGTGAAGAGTATTTCGTTGAAACAATTAGAAAAAATCATTCAAGAATTTTAATAGTGAAAGTAACTATACACCCGTCGAAATTAAAAGGAATCATTCAGGCACCAGCATCTAAAAGCTCTATGCAAAGAGCTTGTGCTGCTGCATTGTTGAGTAATGGCGAAACTAGAGTATTAAATCCGGGTCATTCAAATGATGATAAAGCGGCGTTAGGAATTATTAAAGCACTAGGTGCAGAAATAATTGAAAATGATGGTGAGTTAATTGTGAAGAGCGGAGGTCTCCCATTCACCATTCACCACTCACCACTCACCATAGATTGCGGCGAATCTGGTTTAAGTATTAGAATGTTCACCCCACTTGTTGCATTAAACAATAAAGAAATTACAATCAACGGTTCTGGTAGTCTTGCATCAAGACCCATGGATTTTTTTGATGAAATATTACCGCAGCTCGGCGTAAAAATAAAAAGCAACGAGGGTAAATTACCAATGACTATTCAAGGCCCATTGCAGCCAAAGGATATTGAAGTAGATGGTTCGTTGAGTTCTCAATTTCTTACGGGATTATTAATGGCTTATGCGGCGACCCCCCTAAATCCCCCGAAAGGGGGGACTTCGGACTCCGATAGTTCAACAGTAACTATAAAGGTTAATAATCTAAAGAGCAAACCATACATTGACCTGACATTGGATGTAATGAAGCAATTTGGAATGAGGATGCCAGAGAATAGAAACTATGAAGAATTTATTTTCTCTAATGACTCTACCCCCGACTCCAGGCTCCCAACTCACGACTACACCGTAGAAGGTGACTGGAGTGGCGGCGCTTTCCTACTTGTTGCAGGTGCCATTGCTGGTCCGATAACAGTTCGTGGATTAGACCTTTCATCAACACAAGCAGACAAAGCAATCGTTGATGCATTAATGGCAGCCAATGCCGGTATTGCAATGGATGCAAAAGGAATTGTCATTCATCCAACAGAAATGAATGGGTTTTATTTTGATGCAACAGATTGTCCTGATCTGTTTCCTCCGTTGGTTGCTCTTGCTGCTTATTGCAACGGCAAAACAACTATTAAAGGAGTAAGCAGATTGACACATAAAGAAAGTAATAGAGCAATAGCCTTACAAGATGAGTTTGATAAGATGGGGGTGACGATTGATTTGGATGGCGATGAAATGATCATTCACGGAGGTGGTACAGTAAAAGGTGCTGATGTACATTCTAATCATGACCATCGCATTGCTATGGCTTGCGCAGTGGCTGCATTAAAAGCAACGGATGAAACGGTAATAGAAGAAGCGCAGGCGGTAAAAAAATCGTATCCTGATTTTTATAATGATTTGAAATCGTTAGGTGCTGCTGTATCTTTACCTTTCAACCCTGAAAGTTTAATTAATTAATATACTTTGAATTCATTCGGCCGCATATTCCGCATTTCTATTTTTGGAGAATCACATGGTGAGTGTGTAGGCATCACTATTGATGGTTGTCCTGCTGGGTTGTCATTAATTCCTGAAGATATCTTACCCGATTTAGAAAGAAGAAAAGGTGGTAAGCAAAAAGGAACAACACCTCGGCAAGAAGAGGATTTTCCGATTTTTAAAAGTGGGATCTTCAATGGTAAAACAACTGGTTTCCCCATCACCATCTTATTCGAAAATAAAAATACCCGTAGCGAAGATTATAATAAACAAAGAAGTATACCCCGTCCCGGTCATGCAGATTGGGTGGCACATCAAAAATTTGGTGGCCATGAAGATTACAGAGGGGGCGGTCATTTCAGTGCAAGGCTCACGACAGGGATTGTTGCGGCAGGAGCCATTGCAAAAAAATTAATGAATGCAATCACCATTCATGCCGAGGTAACAGAAATTGCCGGAGAAAAGGATCTGGAAAAAGGATTACAAAATGCTATTGATGCAAAAGATTCTGTTGGAGGAATTATAGAATGTCGTGTAAATGGTTTACCAGTTGGATTAGGAGAACCGTATTTCGATTCTATTGAATCAGTGTTATCACATATACTATTTGCAATCCCTGCAGTGAAAGGAGTCGAATTCGGTGCAGGTTTTGCCGCCGCAAAAATGTTCGGCAGCCAGCATAATGATGCTATTGAGAACATGGAAGGCAAAACAAGAACCAATCATGCAGGTGGAATTGTTGGCGGAATAACCAATGGGAACGAATTAGTTTTTCGCCTCGCCGTAAAACCAACTTCCTCCACACCAAAAGAACAAAACAGTTTGAATTGGGACACAGGTAAAACAGAAGACTTCTCTATCAAAGGTCGTCATGACTTATGTGTAGCACTAAGAGCACCGGTAATTGTAGAAGCCGTAACCGCATTGGTGTTAGCCGACTTCATGTTATTAGAACAAAAAATAAAAAGAATACAGTAATGCCAATTATTTTTCATGTAACAACCAACACTAATTGGAAAGAAGCAAAAGCAAATGGATTTTATGTTCATCCTTCACTGAAAGATGAAGGCTTTATTCATTGTTCACAAGATCACCAGGTGGCAGGTGTACTCGAAAGATATTTCGCTGGTCAAACTGATTTGGTAAAGTTGGTGATTGACACAGACAAACTAACCAGCAAACATGTTTTTGATTGGTCGCCTTCAACTGCCGATACATTTCCGCATGTTTATGGACCTATAAATATTGATGCAGTTATTGATGTGATTGCCTTATAAATCCTTGAGGAGTTTTTTAAAATCAATATCCAATATTTCAAACTTGCCAGCATTTGGCCAGGAGTAATGCCACCATTCCTCGTTATAAGAACGAAAACCATATTTCTCCATAAGCGTTTTCAGAAGATTTCTATTTTTTTTTATCTCCTGGCTGAGATTTGTGAAACTATGATGAGCTGTATCTGAAAAATTATCAAACCCCATTCCCATATTTGTTTCTTTTCCTGTTTTACTATCAATAATGGTAAGGTCAACTGCAACACCCCGATTATGGCCGCTTCCATTTTTTGGATGCGCTACATATCTTTCGTCTTTTACCAGTTCCCAAAACTTTACTGTTACTGCATAGGGGCGGTAAGCATCAAAAATTTTAAGTCCCAATCCGATGTTAGTTAACTCTTGCTGCACTTTTTGTAATGCACTAGCAGCAGGGGATCTCAAAAAAGTTGTATTAGTATTGGCCGGATACATAAGCCGACCCATAAAATTATTAGTAGTTGCATAGCGGAGATCATATCTAATGCCTGGAATAAATTCTTTCAGCTCTACCATTTTTTTGATAGAATCATTCTTTACCTGTTTCTTATAATCATCCCATTTATCTGTTACTGCGGGTTTTGTGTAATTATTGTCTTGGCCGGTCGTATTTATCCATGACCCTGTTAAGAAAAAGAGCAGTAAGAACTGTGAAGTATAAAAGCGATTTGGTATATTGTTAATCATATCCGGGTGTGTAAGATGCGAAAGTAAATTAGTGTAAAAAGAGGATATGTTTACAGGCGCCACTACACCTCTATTTATATGTTCAGAAAGAAGAATCCGTGTCTATTGGTCGCAACACTATATTTATTAGTGATGTCATCTTGCAACACAAAAAATAAAAAAGGAGATAATATTGCCAATACCCCGGAAGAACTCGCACAAAAAACTACCCAATTAATCCAGCAATATATCAATGAAGCTGCTTCTACCGGTAAATTAGATGACTCAGCAATTACACTCAATCAACCTGCAACTTCCAAATCGCTGTATAGTAGCCAATCTTATGCAGCATTGTGGTGTAAACAGAATCAATGGCTTCCTATTGGCGATTCATTATTTCATTTTATTGAAATGTCGCAGTTGTTTGGATTGTTTCCGGAAGATTATCACGTCAAACAATTGAAAGTAATCAAGGAGAAAATGGTAGCAGACAGTCTTGGAAAAGGCGATAGAAATAATGCCAATCTTTGGTCGTTATCGGATGTTATGTTGACGGATGCATTTGTGCAAATTATAAAAGATATAAAACTCGGTCGTCTTCCAAACGATAGTATATCACAAAGAAAAGATTCCACTCTTAGTGTAGAATTTTACCAGCAACAATTGCTGTCCATTCAGCAATTGGGATTGGCGGCAACAATCAAATCATTAGAACCATCACAAAAAGGCTATCATCAATTGAAAGCAGGAATAAAAAACTTTTTAGATAGTGCCGATTACAAACAATACACAATTGTGCCGTACCCGGTAAAAGATAAAAATAAGTTTGAAAGAGCTTTGCAGAAAAGATTATATGAGGCTGGTTTCATTGCATTTGATAGCACCGCCGCAGATTCCACCCAATTAGCAGAAGCAATTAAATCTTTTCAGAAGAAAAAGGGAATTGCGGTTGATGGAAGGGCAGGAGAGGGCACAGTAAGAATGTTGAATGTTAATGACAGAGAAAAATTTATACGCATTGCTATCAGCATGGATAAATATAAAATGCTGCCGAAAATAATGCCATCAAAATACATTTGGGTAAATGCATCTTCCAATTATCTTGAACTGATAGATGGAAATGAAGTAAAGTTAACCAGCCGAGTAATCTGTGGAAAGCCTAAAACAAGAACTCCTCTTCTTACAAGTGATATCACCTCATTAATAACTTATCCGCAATGGGTGCCGCCGCCAAGCATTGTTTCCAAAGAAATTTTGCCGGCTGTGAAAAAGAACCCCGGATATTTGGCGAAGAAGGGCTTTAGTTTGGTTGATGCAAAAGGAAATGAAATTGACCCATACACGGTCGATTGGTCCAAATACAGCAAAGGTATTCCATATAGAATTGTGCAGGGTAGTGGCGATGATAATGCACTTGGAATAATGAAATTTGTTTTCAGTAATAAATATTCTGTGTACCTGCATGATACAAACCAGCGATACTTATTTGGTAATTCAATGCGATCATTAAGCCACGGCTGTGTAAGGGTACAGGAGTGGGATAAACTTGCGTATTATATCTTGCGAAACGACAGTCTTAACGCAAAAAATGGGAACTATACTAAAGCCGATTCAGTAAAAACCTGGCTACAGAGAAAGCAAAAAAGAAGCATTGCAATTAGGAATAAAATCCCTGTCTATATCCGCTACATCACTTGTGAGGGGCAAAATGGAAAAATTATTTTTTTTGATGATATATATGGCGAAGACAAGTTCATAAGGGAGAGATATTTTGCGTCTAAATAGGCCCTAAAGTTGACGAATGCATACTCAAAATGAAAAGGGTTTATATCTGAGCCTTATAGCCTTTCCAATGTAGTGAATATTAAGTAAATAATTTATTTCAGGATATTGAACTTACCAGTTATTTTTGTCCAGTTTTAAACCAAACTATCTCTTTATGAAGAAGATACTCTTTGCATTATTTGCACTGTATTCGCTCTTACCCGCCTCCTACGGCCAGGATGATGAAATCAGGCCAGCAGCATTGGGGGTGAGCTTTTTTATGAACGACTTTTTAACTCCTTCCAGAATAAGAAGTACTTCTCTTAGTTCAGTAATAAGTAATAAGCAGTTTGCAAAGTTTAATGAAATGACTCCCGGCTTAGCCGTTACTTATTTTAAAGGTATAAGAAAGCATATTGATTTTGCAGCTACATTGGGTGGTTCCTTTGTTAGATATCCAATGCCAAATAAAACCTTCACTAACGATAATTTTCTTTTAGAGACCAACGCTTCAATGCATCTAAAAATGGTGTCTGAAAAATATTGGGTTCAGCCATATCTTTCATTGGGTATTGGTGCTCATAAATATCGTAGTTATTACGGTGCTTTCCTGCCGCTTGGTTTAGGGTTGAAAGTAAATTTCTTTGATGATGCACATTTATTTATAAATTCTAATTATCGTGTGCCGGTTACTACCGAAACAGCAAATTATCACTTACAACATAGCATAGGTTTGGCAGGAAGAATTGGTAAGAAAAAAGAACCAGTTGTTATACCTCCCCCGCCACCACCTCCGCCAGTTGATACAGACGGAGATGGAATTATCGACAATCTCGATAAATGCCCTACCGTAAAGGGTATTGCTAAATATGACGGTTGCCCAATTCCTGATACTGATAAAGATGGTATTAATGACGAAGAAGACAAGTGTCCAACTGTTCCGGGTCTTGCCCGTTACCAGGGTTGCCCAATCCCAGATACAGATAAAGATGGAATTAACGATGAGGAAGACAAATGTCCTACGGTTCCAGGTGTAGCCCGTTACCAGGGTTGCCCTATACCTGATACTGATGGCGATGGTGTAAATGATGAAGAAGATAAGTGTGTAACTATACCTGGCCCAAGAGAAAATCAGGGCTGCCCGATTATCCCTGAAGAAATTAAGAAAAGAGTAAATGTGGCAGCTAAGAATATCTTATTTGTAACAGGTAGTGCTAAATTGCAGACTAAATCATACAAAGGATTAAATGATGTTGTGAAAATTATGCAGGAGACCCCGGGAATGAGTCTTGCAATTGATGGCCATACAGATAAT
>CAZXMP010000067.1:0-20369 GCA_964641575.1 uncultured Chitinophaga sp.
CAGTCGTTGATAATGTCAACTTAATCCACTTATCTTCTTCGGCAAGGTAAAAACGCTTCTTCTGCAAATTCGGCAAAAAGCGACGCTTTGTTTTGATGTTCGAGTGAGAAACTTTGTTTCCACCTATCGGAACTTTACCTGTAACCTGACAAACTCTGGCCATAATTGATACTTTTTTCGGACGGCAAAGGTAAGGGAAAGAAATTGATAATTAAGAAGGATTGATGAAAATTTTAGACCCGGCCGGACAGGCTTTTACCCACAGGCTGTGGAAACTGGTTTAACCTTGAAATTCAACGGCTAAAATACAGATTTTGAGGCCAACAGGCAATGGCATATGTTCTATCGCTGGCTACATCATTCCTTCTCACCTTTTGCCCAATTGCTTGTTTTCAAATAACTTCGCCACTCCAATCGAAGATTTAAACATTAAAATCCCAAATCAAATCAATATGGCATACGACGTAGTAGTTCTCGGTAGCGGTCCAGGTGGTTATGTGGCAGCTATCCGTGCATCGCAGCTCGGTTTTAAAACAGCAATTATTGAAAAAGAAAGTCTTGGTGGCATTTGCCTCAACTGGGGCTGTATTCCTACTAAAGCATTGCTGAAGAGTGCACAGGTAATGGAAGATATTAAACATGCCAGCGGCTATGGAATTGAAGCAACGGGTAAGGCCAACTTTGAAGCCGTGATAAAAAGAAGCCGTGGTGTAGCCGATAAAATGAGCAAAGGCGTTCAGTTCTTAATGAAGAAGAATAAGATTGATGTGGTGATGGGCTTTGGCAAACTAAAAGCAAAAGGCCAAATAGAAGTAACTGCTGCCGATGGCAGTAAAAAAATAGTGGAAGGAAAACATATCATTATTGCAACGGGTGGTCGCAGCCGTGAGTTACCTGCCTTAAAACAAGATGGTAAAAAAATCATTGGCTATCGGGAAGCTATGAATCTGCCAACACAACCAAAATCTATTATCGTAGTTGGTAGTGGTGCTATAGGTGTTGAGTTTGGCTATTTCTACAACAGCATGGGAACAAAAGTTACCATTGTTGAGTTCTTACCAAGAATTGTTCCAGTTGAAGACGAAGAAATTTCTAAAGAACTGGAAAAGAACTTTAAGAAAAGTGGTATTGATATAATGGTGAACAGCGAAGTGACTGCTGTTGATACATCAGGTGCTGGAGTAAAGGCAACCATAAAAACTGCAGATGGTGAAAAAGTATTAGAAGCCGATATATTACTAAGTGCTGTTGGTGTAGCTGCTAATATTGAAGGTATTGGTTTGGAAGAACTGGGAATTAAAACCGATAAAGGCCGCATCATGGTTGATAAATACGGCCAAACAAATATCCCCGGCTTTTATGCCATCGGCGATTGTGCACCGGGACAAGCTTTGGCCCACGTTGCCAGTAAAGAGGCCATCATTACGGTAGAAAATATTGGCTACAGCGAAAAGAAATTCAATCATCAGCCTGAAGCATTGGATTATAACAATGTACCGGGTTGTACCTACTGCTATCCGGAAATAGCTTCTGTTGGTTATACAGAAAAGCAAGCAAAAGAAGCTGGCTATGAAGTGAAAGTTGGTAAGTTCCCATTAAGTGCAAGTGGTAAAGCATCAGCTGCCGGACATCCGGAAGGATTTGTAAAAGTAGTGTTTGATGCAAAATACGGTGAGTGGTTAGGTACACATATGATCGGATACAATGTAACAGAGATCATTATTGAGACGGTGTTAGGCAGAAAATTAGAAACTACGTATCATGAAGTATTGAACAGCATTCATCCTCACCCAACAATTAGTGAGAGTGTAAAAGATGCTATTGAAGTGGCGTATGGCGAAGCGATACATTTGTAAAAAACATAAAACTCCTTAATAAGGATTACCGGGAAACTTGGTAATCCTTTTTTTTGTACATATACGAATTGATTAGAATCATTTTAGTTGCGATTGAAATAAAATTATAGGTGTTTATATGTATTCATCTACGTAATTATAAGTAAAACGAAGAAGTAAAAATAAATAAGAATAAATAAAACACTTATTTAGCATCCAATATCCAATTATCCGTCCACTATGAAACCAATCCTGACAAAAGCCACCTGTGTTATAGCATTTACATGCTTATTTTTTTTCAACAAGCCAATAGCTCAAAATGCTTTCCTGAATGATGGAGCATCTATTCATCTTGAAAGTGCTGCAGCCATTTATATACAAGGAAATCTTGAAAACAAAAGCACGGGCAATTTCAATAATGCTGGTGTGCTACATATTTCCGGTAATCTTATACACAATGCATCCGTTAACCTAAATGCCGCTGCTACGGGCTTATTCCGATTCAATGGAACCACCAACCAAATCATAAGCGGCAGCAATCCGCCTAATTTTTATAACCTTACGATTGATAAATCAACAGGTGAGTGTCAATTGCAAACAGGCATAACTCTAAGTAATCTATTTACATTTACGAGTGGCAGTTTGTTTCTCAATAATCAGCAAGTTGATCTTCTTACATCTGGTTCGCTTATAAACGAGACTTCTGCAAACAGGATATATGATATTACAACGGGAACAGGCACAATAAAAATTATTTATACGCTAAACGCCCCAACCGCAGTAAACCCCGGTAATCTGGGTGCAATCCTTACTTCTTTAGAAAACTTTGGAAACACAACGGTTACCCGTGGGCATAATGCTCAATTCATTGTTTCTGCAAACAGTATCAACCGGCATTATACAATCACTCCAACTATAAACAGTGGATTGAATGCAACATTGCGTTTTACTTATTTTGATAACGAATTAAATGGTCAAATAGAAACTGAACAAGTGCAATGGCATTTACCTGACGGGAATACAGTATGGAATAAGCGGGGAGGCACCGTTAACACAACTTCCAATTATGTTGATCTTGCTGGCATTAGTTCATTTAATAGTAAAGTATCATTGATCAGCAATAATATTGTACCTCTTCCGCTCCACTTATTAGAGTTTAAAGCAGAAAAAACCTCTACCGGAAAAGTATTACTTACCTGGAAAACAGCAGATGAAGTAAACAGCAGTCACTTTGATGTTGAAAAATCACTCACCGGTTTAAGATGGGAAAAAATTGGGGTAGTTGCTACAATAGGACAACCAGGTTCAACACAATCATATCATTTTACCGATCAATCACCCTCTTCGAATTACAACTACTACCGCCTCAAGCAAGTGGATATCGATAACAGGTTTGAATATTCACCTGTACGATTAGTCACCTTCGATAATTCAAATTCAATTAAGATATACCCTACTGTTACCAAAGAACGTAGTCAATTATTTGTTGGAGGTGTTTCGCCGGAAAAAGTAATGATTAAACTGTACGATTATAAAGGAAGTTTACTATTTCAAACAAGACTTTATAGTAACAATTTCACTTTACCACATTTAACTCCTGGTAATTATCATGTTAAGTTATTTGATATTACTAATCATAAAGTAGTCAATACTACACAACTTCTTATTTATTAAAATCCAACATCCTTTTATTATGAAAAAACCTATTTTACTATCTCTATTATTTTGCGGGGCAAGCATGGTGCTTTACTCGCAGAACAAGGTCGGCATTAATACGGCCACACCTGATTCAACATTAACTGTTGCAGGCAGTACCAATGTTACCAGCAATCTAAAAGTTGGGAACTCTCTATCCTTATCAACGTATCCCATCACCAGAGATAACTCAGCAGCAACATTTCCTTCAAATATGTTGTACACCGATGCACTGGGAAATGTATTATCTGCACCCAGTAAACAACGGGTAAATCATGTGCTTGTGAAATCTGCAGCGGATTTTCCAGCAGCTTCGGGGGGTATCATCACCCTTGCAGCAGGCACTTTATATGAAGTAAACGGAACCATTGTACTAACTGATAAGATTAATTTGAACGGCTGTTACCTGATTGGTAGAGATGCGAATAACGACAAACTTGTTTACACACCTGGAGCTGGTGAATTATTTACCGGTACAAAAGGTGGAACCATCAGAACATTAACTATGGTCGCCAATACCACAGGTGCCAAACTTTTCAACCTGGATATGGCCGGTACAGAAACCCTGCTTGTTAGAGATGCTGTTATTGCCAACTGCAAAAATGTGGGATTGGTAAAAGGAGGTTATATAGTTTTTTTCAGTGTAATAAATTATTCGGGGAACACTTCTGGTATTACCTATGAAAACACCCTTCATCTTTTACTTGATAATATTGCATGGTTCTCTAATAACGCCGGCACATTTGAAAAAATGGTGGGTAGCTTTGAGGTTATCGAAAAACTAGGAGGTTTCAGCCACACTACTTCTGGTTTATCTGCAATTGCATTGGATGTTACAGGCATTACATCCATTGTTGATGCCGGCAACCTTAAGAATACTGCTTTTATGGGAACAGGGGGCCGTGTCACCGGAACTTTTTCAAAAAAATGGGAAGTGGATGCCCCGGGGATTAACACTGAACGGGATGGATCTGCGACGGGAAGTCTTTATATTACTTCCACTGCCCTTACGAATATCACAGCTACTAATTCACCAAAAAAAGTAGCCGGTACAACATCAACATTTGAATTAGTACGATTTACTTCACCTGCCAGCAATCGCTTGCAATACGATGGTACAAAAACAAGAACATTTATAGTAACATCTGCGCTATCAGCTACTGGATCCAGCGGCACTTATTTGTATTCATTCTATATTTATAAAAATGGAGTGAAGATAGACGGATCACGACAACGTACTAAAGTGTTTTCTTCTTCTGGTGATATACAAACTATTTCAATTGTATGTACTGTTACATTAGCTCCTGGGGATTATGTGGAAGTATGGGGAGAAAACAATGAGTCAAGCGGGGACCTTACCGTACACAATTTAACGTTGACCGTTCAATAAAGTGATTTTCTATTCCTATAAAACCGGCATTAAAAAATTAAGGCCCCGAAATATTCCGGGGCCTTTGCTTGCCATTTGTATATTTTGGTTGCGACCTATAACTTGATAAATTTCTGTTTGATAGACTCTCCGTCTTCTTTTTTCGTTGCAAGTAAATATATTCCCGGTTGCAATCTGCTGATATTGATCGGTTGAACTTTAGCTGTAATGACCACAGTCATAACTGTTTGTCCGCTCAGGTTCATTATAAAAATAGTTTTTCCGATCCATCTTGCGTCATACGACAAATCGAGTGTCATACTGGTAGTTGCCGGATTTGGATAAAGGTTTGGCTTCAACCATTGTGGTGCTTCGTCCGGTAAAGGTGATTCAAAGATCAATGGCACATCTAATCCCTTAGATGATAATAAAGAATTACGAATACCACCTGTTGCAAATAAAGCTCTCATTCTTGCTTTTTGTCCTTCTGTAAAAAGATTGACACATTCATCGCTGGTAAAATCCATGTAGTTCATATACATGTCGCCTGTTGTTGTGTTGCCACAAGTACGTCTGATACCTGTCGGGCATCCTACAGTATAATCGGCTTGTTTTGGAGTATCTGCCACACCATCATCACCACAATATTCATCGCCCCATAAATGTTTAAGATTTAACCAGTGGCCTGCTTCATGTACTAATGTTTTAAAACCATCCCCAAAAGCAGGGGTGCTTATAACAATTCCATCTTTATCAGCAGGGCCTCCCATTACACTGGCATAACCAGCATAATTTTCCATGTTACATACCCAAATATTCAAATAACTTTTAGTATCCCAGGCATCAGCCCCTGTTTCAGCAGCCATTTTCATTTTATCATCCGGTCCCCAGGATTTTACGGGTGTATATTTTCGGTTGATTCCAGTTGTAGATCTTTTACGGGGATCTGAAGTAGCTAAATGAAATTCAATTTCAATATCGGCAGTAAGGCTTTTAAAATAGGTTGGTGTATTTGCCGTATCTGCATGCTGACGGCGAAAACATTTATTTAATATAACCAATTGAGCAGCTACCTGTGCATCAGTTACTTTTTGTTCCGGAGAATGATAAAGGTTATGAATAACTACTGGTATGCGAATGACAGCACTTTCGGTTACTATCGTATTTCCATTAGTGACAATAAATTGATTGGTAAAATTTTCGATAGCCTGTAAGTCTTGCGCCGAAATAGAAGTAGCTGGGGAAAAGCACTTCCGTTGCGCAGCCACCTGTAAAGATGATAGCAGTATAAAAAAGGTAACAGTTATTAACGCCTTCATAGTTTCCAAATCATTGAGGTTACGCTATGACAAAAAGTATTGCCATGAGTCGTTCATGAGAAATTGGAAGTAATAAAGGATAGTTTGGAAATAACTAAAGGCGATTCAGGGATGGGATTTTTGGGGAAGAGTTTTCTTCGGAGCATCAAATGCTGCTCAAATATAATTCTTTTAATTTATTGTGCAACACCTATTTGTATCGTATTTTTCCTATAATGGCTTACTCTTACAATCGAATTAACAGGCATAACCACCGCCAGCACTTATTTTTGCAACAACACAATCTTGATTCATGAAAAGAATACTTGCTTTAGCCCTTATTATCAGTCTTGCTTCCTGTAAAAACAAAGATGACGAAAATCCTGATGGACCAAAACCAGATGCACCAAAAAGTATCAGTTACTCTATTATTAATACTTATCCGCATGATACATCCTCCTACACCCAGGGCCTGTTGATATATAAAGGTGAGCTTTATGAAGGAACAGGTAACTATGGATTTTCAAAACTCAGGAAAATTGATTTAAACACAGGAAAGGCTATCCAGGAAATTTCATTAGACTCAATGTATTTCGGCGAAGGCGTTACAATATTAAATGATACCATTTATCAACTTACCTGGAAGGAGAAAAAAGTATTTGCTTATACACTGAAAGATTTTAAAAAAGTAAAAGAATTTTCCATTGATACAGAGGGATGGGGATTAACAACAGATGGTAAAAACCTTATTGTAAGTACGGGAGGCAGTGATCTATTCTTTTATGAGCCTGCAAACTTTAAATTAATAAAAACACAAACAATAACCGATGCTGGAAGCCCATCTTTCAACTTGAATGAGTTGGAGTTCATTGATGGATTTGTTTATGCCAATCAATACCAGTATCCGTATGTTTTTAAAATAAACCCCGAAACCGGTCAAATAGTGGCTAAAATCGATTTGAACAAAATGTGGGACCGGGTAAAAACTATTGACCCCCATGCTGAAGTTCCTAATGGAATTGCATACGATTCAGCCACGAAGAAAATATATGTTACAGGAAAATTATGGCCAGAATTATACGAAGTGCAGTTTAGTCAATAACATAAATCACCGAGCTGCATTTCTTTACATCCATCAAAGCGGTAAAATTTGAACGCAGCCCGTTAAAGAAAGCAGCTACAAGATTGGTGCTTCCCTGCCCGACTGCATCATTCAGGCGGGCATTTTTATATTTACTGCTAAGCATTGAAATGTAAAAGCTATCGTACCACATGGCTTTGTGTTCTTTCAATTTCAAACCATGTTTTGCCATTAATACTTGCATAGAACGGGGGGAGAAATGATATAAATGCCGGGGCACATCATATGCAGCCCAATACTCTTTATAAATAGCTGCATCTGTGGAAGTATAATTAGGTACTGCTATAAATATTTTGCCATTGGGTTTGAGCAGCGATTTCAATTGTTGGACATAATCATTCAATTCATGCACATGCTCCAGTACATGCCAGAGTGTGATCGCATCAAAACTTGCCAGAGGGAGTTGATAAAACCAGCTGATGTCTGCTAATTCTAATCCGTATAATTGTTTAGCTACTTTTTTTGCACCAGCATCCGGTTCCAAACCTGTTACCTGCCAGCCTTGCTGTTTCATTTCATTTACGAAAGCACCTGTGCCGCTACCTACGTCTAGTAAATTTCCTTTACTAACTCCTGTTGCTGTAATTACCAATTTGCTTTTTTGCTGCAAGGTTTTTTTTCTTACCGCCTGGTACAAACGATTTATCAATCCCCTGGAAGTATTGGAATGTGAAATATAATTTTCTGATTGATAGTAAGGAGCAATTGAATCAGCATCAGGTATATTTTGTGTAAACCGAAGGGTGCAGGATTTACATTCCACTATTTCAAACAAGTCGCCACTAACCGTATAATCTTTTGCAGATAATATTGGTTTCAGATCAGTTGAATCACAAACCGGACATGTAGTATGATGAATAATAATACTCATAATGCAGCCGCAAAGTAAATGGAAATGAAATAAAAATCAGGGAAGTATTTTATAAGTTGTATTCGTTACTGAAGGTACAAGCATTTGATTATTGGAAGTAGATGAAACGTTTATTCCATTCTGTGAGAAGTACCAACCGATAAATACAAAGGCCGCCAACACAATTGCCAGCGCATAAGCCCACCAGTATGATCTATTTGCTTCCGGAAGACTAAGCATCTCTACCATTTCCGCTGAAGTTCTTTGGTCTTCACCTACCCTAACATTATGCTCTGCTTTTTCCCGGATTACTTTTTCAGCGGCTATCGGAACTTCATAAGCAAGGGAAATAACATCGGAAGAGAATTTTATTTCGCCGCCTAATCCTTTTGTTATTGCTCCTACTCCATTCCAATTAATTGTATCACCATTTTCAACCTGCTTTTTTAAATCAAAAGCAAAGTCGTTAAACTTCAACACTGCTTCTCTTTCACCTATCTGCAAGGCATTTGCTAACCAGCTAAAAAAATTGGTTGTTGGCGAAGTTGCAACAGATAGCAGGCTGATGGTATATGCTGGCGGGTTTATCCTTTTATTAGAAAATTCTACCTGGGCTGGTATTTTTTCTAATAAAAAAGTGCCGATGCCCGGCACTGGTAATTTGTTATGTTGTAATAAGTATTGATAAAGCTTTTCGTACATCATCGGGTCTTTTGGTCGAACGAAAATACGATTCCGCCGACAAAGTTGAACCCATAAACCGGATATTGGCTCCAACGCTGGTACTCTTTATTAAATACATTGTTGAATTGCGTCCAGAGATTAAGGTTTTTAGTGATCTTAAACTCCAACCCGGCACTCAGATCAAATGCGCCACCAAGGCGACCCGGCGAGGTATCTTCTTCAATAAAAAAGGCTCCTCTCCACGCAAACAAATCGGTTTTCAGCCAAAGGTCCTTTATTATTTGCAACCGCATAGCAGCTTTTAGCTCAAGTGGTATTAAACCATATGCTTTTTCATTATCCTGCAAACCCGTAAATTGATTGAAAGAAACTCCGGTAATTAAAGAGAATTTTTCATGAATGGTAAAGCCTAATTCACCACCGAAATTCAACACTTTGATTTGTCTTTCATTCACCACATTAAATGATTTGCCATCTCCCGCTGCCGATGTATCATTGATAAACAATGGTTGATTAGTTAATTTATTGAAGGCAACTTTTGCAGCATAACTAAAATGACTGCCTACTGAACCTTTAAATCCTGCAAAACGTTCTTCGATCCAGGTGTTTTTATACGATGTTGGCATCCACAACCAAGGGTTTTGTGATGCTAAATATTGATAAGTGTTTTTGCGAATGTAGCCTGTCCACCCTGCCTGGAAAGTGAATCGTTCATCATCTGTACTGATATCAGCCAATACATTCGGGAACATTTTAAATGTCTTATTATCCCACGATGGACGAATACCAACCTGTGCATTAATATTAGAACCTTTGAATAAAACGGAAGGTGACAAATAATACATGGTATTATTAATGGCGGTTTTATTTTTGGGGCTTAGCCGGGTAAGGTCAAACGTAACACCCAACTTAACAGCAAATGACTTTCCGATCGTTTTTTCCAATGGCAGGTTCAAGACTGTATTGCTCTCAGAGTTCTTTAAATAATCGCTGAATACATCGATCTTAACTTCTGGTGCATAAGTTAATCCAAACTCCGTCTTATTAATATTATGCATTGCAATGCGGGCAGAAATAGTCTGAAAGTTCACTTTTAAGGAATCCATAGGGAATGTAAGTGAGGTTGGCAGGTAGCCATACTTATACAGCTTCTCTTGCTTCATACCAAGGCTTGCATTCCATTCAAGATTATTTCCTGATTTGAAGAACCCAGCCAAGTTTACGTTGGTATTGGAGAATTTTTGAAAATCTCTTTTTCCATCTGAACCAACATGCTTTGCATAAATATTTAAACCAGCAGTTTTGCCATCACCTAATGAAATGCCGGCTTGTAAAAAAGGTGTCCGCAAACTTCCAAAACCAGCTTTAATATAGCTGCTGTTATCAAATCTACCTGCTGTATCAATATCCAATGCAAGCGGTTTCAACGAACCTGGCTGGTAAGCGAATAATAAATTTTGATTCGGAATATTATAATTCAATTTTGCTTTTGTAGTATCTGGTGCTGGCGGTGTTGCGTTGAAATTAATTTTTGCAGCTTCTCTTAATACAGGCTTAAAGCTTGATACGATGTCAATACCGCCTTTGCCCGTAGTATCTTTTTGAGCATTGGCAGCCACAATTGCAAGAATACCTGTTACTAAAAAAGAAAACTTATATATAGACTGTTTATTCATTGTCAATTTCGTTTATCAATTATTAACCTTACTTGATTTTTCTTCTTCTTCAATCACTACATTCAACTTTGCCTGTGCTTCGCTTTTCAATTCAGCATTCAATGTATTATCAACAATACTTTGGAAAGTAGCTTTGGCATTGAAATAATCCTTCTGTTTTAAATACACATCACCCAATAGTATATAAGATTTCGTTACCCAGTAATCATACGAACCTGATTTATTAATTGTTTCGAAGGCCGCTTTTTCTGCATCCGCCAACTTGTTTATCTGAAAAAGACAGTTGGCAATTTCATAACGAGCCTCAGCAGCTAATGCTGCTTTATTTAATTGTACAACTGATTTATAAGTGGCGATAGCCAAATCATACTGCCCATCTACCTGGTGAGATTTTGCAATAGCCATATTCGCTAAGGATTTATCATCGCCACTGCTTCCTTTTGCAGCGGTAAGTTCTTTCGCATTCTCTACTGCTTCTTTCCATTTTTGTAACTGATACTGGCTGCGTAACAAACCTCTCATTGCTTCCAGTTTATTTTCCTGGCTGGCTGTAATTTGCTTCAGTTGCGCAAAATAGGTTTCCGCTTTTGCATAGTTTTTCAATTCAAAGAAATTGATCCTTGCACCAGTAAGGACTGCTCTCTCTGCATATTTATTCGGAGCATTTGCTGCTACAACATCATAACCGATCATTGCATTTGCCCAATCTTTTCTTGCATTATAAATTTCTGCCCGGTTAAAATTTGCATCTAATGCATAAACACCGTCAGGGAATCTTTGCAGGTAATTATTAAAGCCAGCTAATGCTGCATTCATATTCTGGTCATCATATTGTTTTTCTGCGGCTCCATAAGTCAACGAATCTTCTGTACTTACGCTTAGCGGACGGCCCACCTGCCGCATAAATACAGCATATTCATCCGGCTTGCCATCTTCTATGTAAATTGTTTTTACATTATCTATCGCATCTTCTGCTTCCGGTGAGTTTGGATATTTGTCTATCAGTTCCTGGAATGTCTTTATTGCCTGGGGGTTATTATTAAGATTATAGTATGATGTTCCCACTTTTAAATAAGCCTGGGGAACAAGACTTGCATTTCCACTTGTCTTAATTACATTTTGTAAATACGGAATAGCTTCTGCAAATCTTTCATCGCTCATATAGGTATTAGCAACTTCCATGTTGGCATCAGTAACTAATGAAGAAGTTGGGAATTTGCGCATCATGGTATTCATTAATGCGATCTTCTCTTTCGGACTGTTTACTCCCGCCAGCATGGCATTTTGAAAAGTGGCATAATCTTCTGCCGGCCAGGAAAGTTTGATCACATTATCATACATTGCTTTTGCCTTCGAATAATTTTTCAGCATGAAATAATTATCGGCAGTGCGGATATATGCATCTTGCGAAAAGGCATCCGTATTCAATGCCGGAGCTTTCGCCAACGGCTCAAAGAAACTAAGGGATACAGGATAATTTTCTTTACGCAGATAAGAATAACCAAGATTATAGCGGGCATTAGTAATATTTGTTTCACCGCTGTTTGGCGCACCATTATCTAGATAAGCATGATAATACTTAATAGCGGTGTCAAGCTTATTATTTCTATAACCAATTTCGCCTTTCCAGAAATACGTTAACGGCAGAACTGTTCTATTGTATGGATCATCTAAAACTTTATCGAGTAAAGCATCTGCTTCCCCGAGTCTTCCATCATTCACCATTTCTGTTGCACGGCCATATAAAATTCTGGGGTAGAGTCGCTTTGCATTCTCGGACGGCTTTGCTAAACTTTCTAACAAAGCCTGTGCATCTCTATAATTATTTGTATTTGCCAATACATCTACCAATAATTCTTTTGCTTCGGTGTTATAGGTAGAATTAGGATAATCAGTCAGGAAACTGCTTAAACTGTTCAATGCCTCATCCTGGTAACCAAGTTCATAAGAAAGTTTGGCGTATTGATATTTTGAAATTTCCTTTTGTGCTGCATTGCTGCTGTTGGAAGAACAAAACAAGAATGCATTTCTAGCATTTGCTTTCTGTCCTGTTTTTAAGTAGGCATCGCCCAGCAAATACATCGCATGCTGACTTAATGAATCATCTTTTCCGCTTAACTGCTTAAAGCCTTCAATAGCTTTATTTAATTGATTGGCCTGATAATAAGAGTAAGACAATTCATACAAATCTTCTCTTCTTACTTTTTTGGAGCGACTAACATAATCTTCCAGGTAAGGCAATGCTTTTGCATAATCCTTTTTTTCAAAATAAGCATGGCCAATTAATTGTTTCAACTCCAAATCATAATACTGGGAACTACTGCCAGATTGTAATTTCTGTTGTATATAAGTAATAGCTTCATCCTTTTTTCCCTGTATATAATATATCTGTGCGATATAATACGGAACTACTGTTCCATAATTCTTTTCATTTTCCACAATTTTAAAGCTTTGCAACGCATCGTTATACTGTCCATCCCTGAATGCCAAAAAACCGTAGTAATAATTTGCATCCATATAATTGGGATCATCCTTGATAGTGCGGATGCTATTAAATAAAGGTTTTGCCTGTGCAAAATTTTGCAGGTTGAAATAAGAATAGCCGAGATGAAATTTCATATCGGCAATTTCCCGGTTGCTCAGGTTTTCAATGGCTGTTTGCTCGTAGCGTTGCACTGCTTCTGCAAACCGTTCGGTACGGAACAGGTATTCACCCAAATGAAAATTCATCATCTGGGTTCGGGCAGTATTTTTTTCTACATCAATATATTCCTTGGCTTCGTCTTCTGCCCTTCCTTCGTTTTGCTTGAGTGCACAAACAATAGCGTAATAATTTATTTCCTGAAGAGTGATCGGCCTGTTTACTTTGTCGGTTTCCCGAACAGCTTGCTTCAATTCTTTAAAAAGAGGATAAGCCAGGCTGTATTGCTCTTTTTGAAAATATTCCTTTGCTTCCTTGAAAGTTGTTTCAGGATCGGAATAGTAACGGGTTTGTTGTGCAAATACAGAAATTGAAAGGAAAATGGCGAGTGCTAATAAACTTTGATACTTCATTTGGGGTGTTCTTTAGACCGGTGGTCCCGTTTGTTGCGGGATAATTCCTAACGCTGCGAATATTCAAATTATTTCAGGTCAGACCAAACATCATTCCAAACAGGTGTGGATAAGTGCTGCATAGATATATGTTTTAACATTTCGTTCATGTTAGTAGCTAAAAATTCTAATAAAATATCTTTTAGTAATATTGCATCTGAAAAATCAGACCCATGAAAAAACTATTCAGTACAAAATACTCCGACAACTCTATTTCATTTGCGTTATTGCTGTTCCGCCTCTCTTTGGGAGGGTTGATGATATCACATGGATTTAAGAAGTTGATGAACTTTGCAGCAAAATCGGCCACCTTTGCCGACCCTTTTGGCATTGGTGGACCAGCGTCCATGAGTTTAACAATTTTCGCAGAATTCTTTTGCGCCATTTTCATTGTAATTGGGCTAATGACAAGATTAGCCTGCATTCCATTGATAATAGCAATGTCAGTAGCCCTGTTTATGTCGCATGATGGGAAGATTTTTACCGAAGGTGAAATGGCCGGTTTGTACCTCTTGGGATATATCGCTTTGTTTTTTACCGGGCCAGGGAAAATTAGCATGGATAGATTGATAGGTAAATAACCCCCTTCTCCCTAAAGGGATATTACTATTTCTTTATGAGAATTGAATGATGGTGAATAGAATTATGGAACGATGAAATGAGTGACACAACAGATGATGATAGTAGTAATTGGCTCGCCAAAAAAATTTCATTTATCATTTCATCCTGGTTCATGTTTTTCATTTAATATCTTTATCTCTTTATGTTCAGCACCAATACACAAATACGGGTACGCTACGCAGAAACTGATCAGATGGGTGTAGTGTATCACAGCAACTACTTTCCTTATTTTGAAGCAGCAAGAGCTGAATCGATCCGGCAATTAGGATTTACCTATGCCGATATGGAAAGAATGGGTGTTATAATGCCGGTGGTGGATGTACATTGCCGCTACTTACGACCTGCATTATATGATGATCTGCTAACGATCAAAACCATGTTGAAGGAATTACCTGTGCATCATAAAATCGAATTTCATCATGAAGTGTATAATGAGAAAAATGAATTGCTGGCTGTTGGCAAATTGATCCTATATTTCATGGAATCCAAGACCATGAAAAAAACGGTGATGCCTCCTCAACTGCTGGAAAAGTTACAACCCTATTTTGACTAATTTTATTGAATGGAGAATGTAGATGAGCCTTTGCCGGAAATGATTACTACCGAAGCGACACCTGCGGTTGAAGAAGTGATTATTTACCCTCCGAAATTTGAAAAAGAAGACAAGACAAATAATATCTGGCTACGTTCTTTTGCAAGCCTTGCTGCTTACCTCATTCTTGGTTACTATATTTTTCCGAGTTATAAAATGTTATTGCTGATCACAGCGATCGTTATGATCCATGAGCTGGGGCATTTTTTTGCAATGAAATTTTTCCGGTACAATGAGTTGGGCATATTTTTTATTCCGCTGCTCGGTGCTTATGTTTCCGGAACAAAAAGAGAAGTGTCACAAAAACAATCTGCAATTATTTTATTAGCCGGGCCTTTACCGGGCATTATCATCGGGAGTATTTTATACCTGATCGATCAAAATAGTTCGGGTCATTATTTATTTGATATATCGTATGAAAGAATTGGATTGCTCTTTGTGATTCTAAATCTTATTAATCTGCTTCCGGTATATCCTCTAGATGGAGGGCAATTATTGAATAGAATATTTATTGACGAAGACGGCATACTTAGTAAAATATTTATTGGTTTATCAATTGGAGCCTTGGCTTTTTTTGCCTGGAGAATGTATACGACTACCGGCAGTTCCTTTTCTTTTATATTGTTACTATTCCCCGTTATGATGCTCTTGCGGCTTTTTGGCGACAACAAATTAAGCTCCATTGAAAAAAGAATAGAAGCGGAAGGAATAAATACGGATCTTGAATATGAAGAATTAGCAGATAAAGATTATTGGCGGATCAGGAATATAATAATTGAAGAGCATTCTTCATTTAAAGATGTACCAACAGCTCCGCCATTTGAATACGATGAGAAAGAAGAACGGATAATGACAACCATTCAAAGTTTGTTGCACCGTCACCTGATACAGGATGTTTCTATTGCCGGTAAAGTGCTGATCTTTCTTATTTGGGCGGCAGGTCTTGCTTCTCCCTGGCTATTGAATATGGACATGAGTTTCTTTAGTCGGTTTGGTTTCTGACCTTAAATAAAAGATTCTCCCCATAATCTGACATTCGAAGGATTGATTTATCTTACTTGTACAAACCTCAAATCATGAAAAAATATTTTCTTCCTGCATTGTTATTTGTTCTTATCGGGTGCAAATCGGGTGATAAAAAAGATGAAGCTGTAACTCCAACTGATAGTATTGCCGTAAATACAGATACTGTTACTACTCCTTCCGATCAACCTGCCGGCAGTGGCAAAATAGATATTGAGACCTTTGGTGATATTAAAATTGGTCAGCCACATGAAAAAACGGTTGAAGCATTGGGAGAACCTGATAGTAAATCACCAGCCGTAGAATGGGGTGCCGATGGATTAATGCATGAAGATTGGACGTATAACTCAAAAGGTCTGATACTAAATATGAGCTATGCAAAAGGCATTTCGGATGGCACCAAATATATTTCGTCAATAAGGGCCAATGAAAAATGCACATTCAAAACAAGAGCTAATATGGGTATTGGCAATAGTTATACTGAAGTGCAGGAAGCCTATAAAAGAGATATTGATGCCAGTGCAACCGATAAAGAGCAAATTACTGTTGGCTCTATTTACGGCGGTATTATTTTCACTTTTAAAAATGAAAAAGTAACGGCTGTATTTTTAGGTGCTGCGGCTGAATAAAAAACTAAACCCGGTTATGATCTGCCCGCCAGTTTTGTATCGCTTGTTTAATTTGTTTTTGCGATAACTTTTCAGCCACAGCTCTTTTTGCCAATGCAGGCATCTCTTCATCGCTGGCAAAACGAAGGGCAATGATTTGCCCCATTCTTAATTCTTTATCGAATGGTTTGCCTGTAAGTAAGTAGTGACGAAAATTTTCTTCGGCACGGATGGCCCTGTCCTGTGCCTTTAGTGCAAATACTCTGGCATACCAAAAAAGACCGATCATTCCCAAAGCTCCTACGATCATAATCATAGCAGCATGTGCAACTACTTTATCATGCGCATGGCAATAAGTGATGATACTACCCACTAAAAAACCCAATATCAATAAAGCAGTAATACCATGGTAACCCGCTACAAGCCTTGTGTGATTTTTAAAATTTTGTTCCATAAGTAGTTTTAAGTTTTTAGTTCGTCTCCTAAAATAGTCTTTTAGTTTCACAATATCGGAGTCTAAAGCCCCTCCTTCGGAGGGGTTTGGGGAGGCTCCTATTTCAGCTCATCCAGCACCTTATACATTTTATTTACAACCGGAGAAGTTTTGCCACTATAATTATTTACCAGGAAAGAAAAAATATACTCTCTTCCATCTTTTGCTTTGTGATAACCGCAAAATCCTTTTACATCGCTGATGGTGCCGCTTTTCATTACCATTCCGTTGTAAAGTGGCAGCGAGTTATAGAAATATTGAAACCAATCTTTTGTTTTGGCATATTTTAATATTTCTACCTGTGCATGGGTGGTTACCCTGTTTAATGGCGAAAGTCCTGAACCATCAGCCATATTCAACTCATTTTCATCCAACCCTTTTTCTTTCCAGAATTTTTTAACGATGGCTATACCGCTGTCTGTTGAACCGAATCCTTGCTTTTCGTAGGCGAATGCTTTGATTAATGCTTCACCATAGAGGTTGATGCTTTTTTTATTGAACCAGTAGATGATGGAATCAAGGGAGGGGGAATAATGGGTGTAGATATTTTTGTAATCTGTTTTTTTATATTCTGAATAATGCTTATAGCCAGCAGAAATTAAGTTAATATCTATTTTGCTAATGGTTCTAATTTTAATGGCTCCTGTCAAAACGTTTAAGAAATCGACACCAGGTGTAAGGTTAGCGGCAGAAATTTTAAACCGTTGTTCATTTATCGGTATAGTTCCTGATATCATAGGTTTATAACCTTGTTTTGGCAAATAAACATAGGCATTATCTCCAGACCCCTTTGCTGCAGCCTTAAGCCCTTCAACCAAATAAGCATCATCATCAATCGCTACTGAAGCGTTACTGCCAATTTCATCTGATGAACGTAAAAAAATATCGTATTGGTTTTCTTTCCAATTTAAAACTTCTGCTGCTGCACCATAATAGTTTCCAATATCCTGCCATATCCACCCATCTGGAATTGAATTTTGATGATAGTCTCTATAGTTGTAACCAATGAAACCATTAATAAATTTGATACCACTTTTTTTAATCGCAAGGCTAAATCCCTTTAGCATATTTGAATCAACTGTTTTTGAATAACGCCAGCTACCTAAAGTAGGATCTCCTGTTCCAATAACATATAAGTTCCCATTTACTGTGTCCCCATTAATCTTTCCTACATACCCCAACTCTGTCTTATACCTAAACTCCTTCCCCAACAATTCAAAAGCCGTAACACTTGTAATAATTTTTTGTGTGGAAGCAGGAACTAATCCTATCTGCGAATTTTTATCAAAAACAACTTCTCCTGTTTTAGCATCAATCACATATAATGAGCTGATGGCATGTTTTAACTGGCTATCGGCTTCAAATTGCTGAAAGGCTTTTTGTAAGCGTTGTGATACTGTTTGGGCAACGATGCTACTAACCAGTAACAAACAACCCGCAACCAGTAAGAAAACTTTTTTCATAGTTCAGTGGTTATAACTTTGCGTTCAAATTACTTCTTTTCGTTCTAATCATATCTTAAATGAGTACGAATTCTGTTACCGCCTCCATCATCACCATCGGCGATGAATTGTTGATCGGCCAAACCATTGATACCAACTCTGCCTTTATTGCACAAGAGTTGAATAAGATCGGTGTATGGGTTCGCCGTCGTGTTGCAGTGGGTGATGTATATGATGATATCTGGGATGCCCTGGATGAAGAAGGAGCACAATCTGATGTTGTTATTATAACCGGCGGCCTCGGGCCGACTGCTGACGATATTACAAAACCCCTTCTATGCAACTACTTTGGTGGTAAGCTAATGCTGAATGAAAAAGTATTGGCGCATGTAAAATATTTATTTGAACAAGTTTTTCGCCGCCCGGGTGCTTTGCTGGAAAGGAATATTAAACAGGCTGAAGTGCCGGATGTATGTACGGTATTGCATAATGCGAGGGGAACGGCGCCGGGGATGTGGTTTAGCAGCCCTCCCACCCCCCGAAGGGGGGATGTAAAACCCGAAAGTTCGAATAAACATCAAGCCTATTCAAGAGCTGATGTATTTACATATGGATTGCTAAAGGAATTTGTGAAAGAAAGCCGGAAACAACCTACAGAAGCCGAAAGAGTATTGTGGGAAATTGTCAGAGGTAATAAAATGGCTGGTTTCAAATTCAGAAGGCAGCATATAATTTCAAATTACATTGCTGATTTTATATGCCTTTCAGAAAAATTAGTAATTGAAGTTGATGGTTTATATCATCAATTACCAGATAATAAAATTAGTGATGAAGAAAGAACAATAGAATTAAACAAACATGGATTTCATGTTCTTCGATTTACAAATTCACAAATACTAAATGATACTGATAATGTAATTAGCACAATTATTCTTCGATTGAAAGAGGGAAAAAAAATACAATCGGAGACTAAGATCCCCCCTTCGGGGGGCAGGGGGGCTGGTGCTATTTTTATTTCCCTACCCGGCGTACCCCACGAAATGAAAGGCCTTATAAATGATGAAGTAATTCCGAGACTTCTAAAAGAATTTGAATTACCCGCCATCATCCACAAAACAGCATTCACCGCTGGAACTGGTGAATCAATATTGGCAGAATTATTAACTGAGTTTGAAAAATCATTACCTGCACCGATAAAACTAGCTTACCTGCCCAATTATGGCATGGTAAAACTCCGGCTTACTGCAACAGGCAATAAAAAAGAAGAAGTAGAAAAAGAACTGCTCCCCTATTTTGAAAAATTGCAGGATCTCGTAAAAGAATATTTGGTAACGAATGAAGATGTAGGATTGGAAGTGGTGGTTGGAAATTTATTGAAAGCAAAAAATAAAACGATGGGTACCGCCGAAAGTTGTACCGGTGGTTATATCGCCCATCTTATTACTGCTGTTCCTGGCTCATCGGCGTATTATAAAGGGAGTGTAGTGAGTTATGCCAATGAAGTAAAAGAAAATGTATTAGGTGTTCGGCAGGAAATATTGAAGAGTGTTGGTGCAGTGAGTGAAGAAACGGTGAAGGAAATGGTAACAGGTGCTCTACAAACATTGAATGTAGATTTTGCCCTCGCTACTTCCGGCATTATGGGCCCCGGTGGTGGCAGCGAAGAAAAACCAGTTGGCACTGTATGGCTGGCGGTTGGCAATCATCAAAAAATTGAAACCTTGAAACTGAATCTACGGTTCGACCGGCAACGAAATATTGGTATGACAGCGGCCAATGCCCTCAATTTTCTCCGAAAATTCATCATTGCTAACGGTTGATAGCCTTTTATAACCAAATCATTACCTTTGGCCGGTTAAAATTTGCTTGTCAGTCTTACCCGTTCAATACTGCCCGATAATAATCGGGGTGCTGTAAAATGGTGAATAGAATTCCTACAGTACAAGAGT
>CAZXMP010000068.1:0-20273 GCA_964641575.1 uncultured Chitinophaga sp.
CGGAGTTGCTACCACTTATTCTGAAGCTAAAGATTTTTTAAACCTAAAAAGAGAGAGTTCTCCTTATAAAGTGGTGTGGCAGGTTTATTGCCCGTTGAATTTCAGTAAATTCAACCTTAAATTCTTTCCGCACCTTGGCAGCAACCCGTTCTGGAAAAAAAATTCTCAAAATCACAGGTATTATCCTCGGCATACTTATAATATTGCTGACAGGGTTTCATTTTTGGTTTCAAGCCCATGCTAAGGGTATGATTGAAGACTAGGTGGAGTCCAAATCTAATAATAAACTGAAATTAAAAATTAAGAAACTTCGCTTTAGTTACTTCAGCAGAAAAATTGAAATTGAAAATGCTGTTTTCATAAGCACAGATACGCTAACAACCGGAACTGCCTATCGCTTTGCAGTGGATAAAATAAAATTGCAAGCCAAAGCGGTTCTGCCTATTATTTTCCAAAATCAATTACAAATAGATTCTCTTAGTTTATTAAGTCCGCACATAGAAGTTACCCGGTTAAGAGCAAGAGAGAAGCAAAAGCAAGTTGAGAAAAACGATGTTTCCATACCTGAGGAAATGGGAAAGATATATTCCTCCATTCAGGATGCCTTGCAATTGCTGGAAATAAAACGCTTTCAGATAGACAATGGAACGTTTACACTTATCAATAAAATTTCACCTGATCAATTGCCGGTAAAAATCTCTAACCTTCATTTTCATATTGACAACCTGCAGGTAAACGATAAAAATTCAGGACAAGATGGTAAGATTTTATTTAGTGATAATGTAGTACTGCGTAGCACCAACCAGGACATACTTTTTCCGGATGGAAGACACCGGCTCAGCTTCAGCAGTTTTCGCATCAACTTACAAAATAAATTAGTGCAGTTTGATAGCTGTACCATTGCTGCAATAAAAACCGGTAGCAACAATGCTTCTTTTAATGTCTTCTTTGATGTATTGAAATTGACCAACATTGACTTTGATACTTTGTACAAAGCAGAAGTTATTAAAGCTGACTCTGTTTATTGCATTAACCCAAAGTTTAATCTGGAAGTGGAAGTAGGTAAGAAGACAGACAATAAAAATCCACCTAAACTGGAAGATATTGTCAAACAACTTACGGGTGATCTTCAACTGGAACATGTAATTGTAAGTAATGCAGATTTTAATATCAAGTCAATAAAAAATGACGTTCCCAGCTCTTTTACGTTCAGTAATAATAGTTTCGAAATGCAGGGACTTAGCATTGAGCAACAAAGTGAAAAGCCCATTAAGGTAAAAAGCTTTGTAATGGCCATCCGCAATTATGATAATTTTATTAAAGACAGTGCTTATAATATAAAATTCGACAGTGTACTTTTTAAAGACGACCGGATTACGTTAAGCAATTTCCTGTTTACCAAACTGGAAGCTGGAAAAACGATGAATTCATTCAGTATTCCGCAATTCAATTTACAGGGGCTTTCCTGGGATGACCTGGTGTTTGAAAACAGGTTAAAAGCTGACCAGGCCATTATGTTTTATCCACAAATCAGCTATACAGCTTCCAATAAAGCAAGCACCAAAGAAAAGCAAACCATATTTCAATCGCTTGGCGCAGTTAATGAATACATGGATTTGAAATATCTTGAAATAGTAGATGGCGCAATTGATCTAAACTTAAAGAAAAACGTACGCATACAATTACAAAATGCTAATGTATCGGTTCAAAGCAATTCGCTACTTACGTCTACCAAAATTGCAGGTATCAAAAATTCGCTTACCCAATTAAGTTTTAAAAATGGAAGTGTACATTCTGGAAACCTTAATATAGACCTGAAGGATATCCGCTACACCGGGAAAACTGGCCGATTTAGTGCCGGCAATATTTCAGTGAGCGACAAATCAAAAAAACTATCGGTATTGCTAGAGGACGTAGCCGTAGAAAAAATGCAGGTGGATGAATTTGCCGGAAATATTTTTGCCGATGGAGTAAACTGGCAAAAAGGCAATATTACCATCAAAGCATTTCCCGGAGAAAACAGTGATGAACCAAATACATCCACACTTGAATTAAGAAATGTACAAGGCTATAATACCACTATTAATGCTACAGCAGGTGGCAAAACAATCTCTACCGCTATTTCAACTGTATCCTTTAATGAGCTGTTAAAAAAACCAGCCAGTAAATTACTATTGGATGGTTTAGCTATAAAAGGAAGCGACCTGGTAATTAAAGATGAAAATCTAAACGCTTCTGTTAGCAATTACAATATAATAGATAATCAAAATTCTTTGTTCAATGTAGTAAGCTATAAAAACAATACAAATAAAACAGGTGTTACTGTGCTTGCACCCAACATTAGCTTAGTACCACATGTTCAGAAAATATTGAATGGTACTATTGCATTGGATGCTATCACAATTACAAAACCAGTAATTGATATTGCAACATCTTCAGGAGGTACAAGACAACAATCGTCAACATCGCCAAAAATTGATATTAATGAAGTAAAACTTATAAATCCGGCAATAAATTATACACAGGAAACTGATAGCGGTAATGTTCGTTTCAATTGGGCTGGAGCTAAAAATGCCGCTGATTTTTTACAGCTAAATGGATTAATAACGAATGAAGGCTCCTTATCACTTAACCAATTGGCTGTAAATCTCACTGATGTTACTTATACCACCCCGAAAGGAAATATGCTGAATAGTGGCAATGGTAAAATAGTAGCCAGCCTGAGAAATATCAATCTCAAACAAAATGCTACACAGGAAGCCGAATGGTTGGCAATCGTTAGCAATGTTGATGTAAAAGATTTTCAATTGGATAGCATCGGCATTGGAAAAATTGGTGTGGCATTAAATACAGGCCGCATTCAAGAGTTCCATCTCAATTCTTCTTCTATCGGCAATATCAGGAAATTGATGGCCGGTAATAAATCATTCCGGCTCGAAAAATTCACCGGGTATTATACAGGGAGTGATAATAATTTCCGTTGGTACAATGCAGGTTTCAACCGTATTAATAATACTTTTTCGCTTGATTCATTTTCATTGATCCCCATACAACCAATAGATTCTTTCCTGGCAAACCAAACTTTTCAAAAAGATTATATCACTCTTCGGGCAGGTTCTATTAAAGCCGGCCCATTGGATATTGATAATTATATACAAAACAATATTCTCAACAGTAAACGTATAACCATCGACAAACTTCGGTTTACAGATTATAAAGACAAACAAGTTCCCTTCAATGCTGGTATCATTAAACCTTTACCGGTTGGATTATTAAAACAATTGCCACTGCAACTGGCGGTTGATAGCATTTCATTTACTAACGCCGAAATTGAATACACAGAAGTAAGCGATAAAACCAAAATGGCGGGAACCATTCCTGTAAAACGACTTTCTGCAACGCTGATAAATGTAAAAAATTATGATTATTCAGCTACTGATAGTTTAACCATTAAAGCAACGGGTTATGTAATGGATTCTATCTGGACAAAATTGCAGGTAAAAGAATCCTATACAGATTCTCTCGGTGGATTTTTAATGACACTGCGAATGAAACCCGGTGACATCACCGTTCTAAATCCTGCAATAATTCCATTGGCTTCAGTAAAAGTTTTATCAGGGCGGTTTGATACGTTAAACATGCGGGCTATCGGCAGAGAATATCTTGCCCTCGGCGAAATGAATATGTTCTATGAAGGATTAAAAATCCAGATTCTTAAGAAGGGTGAAGAAGGCAAAAAGACTTTACTCACCCGGTTAATGAATTTTGCGGCTAATAGTTTTGTTCTTCGCAAAAACAATAAAAACAGAATGGGGAATGTATTTTTTATTCGTGACAGAGACAGATCGGCTATTAATTATCTTATCAAAATTGCAATGAGTGGTATGGCCAGCAGTGCTGGTGTAAAGCGGAATAAAAAAATTATCAAACAATATAAAAAAGAGTTGGAGAAACGAGGCTTGCCACCGATTGAATTCGATTAGACCAACGTTTTTTAGCTTTTAAATTTTTTTTACGACTTACCCATAAGTATATCCACTTATTGAACATTGAGTAATTTATAACTGCCATTATATAATTTTCCTGAAATTTTTAGTAATTTGTAAGATAAAATATTTCATAGTATGAAATATATAACTTATCCCCCCCCCCCTTCAAATTCCTGTAAGCTACGGGTTGTTACTTGTTACCCTATTCTTTTCCACACAATTATACCGACCTCCTTAGTGTCTTTACTTAAAGTCATTACCCTTTGCAATGGACTAAACTGAAGAGTACCTTCTTCTCTATTTAGTCAATCTTAATATAATAAAAATGAAAATTGCATATATAAAATCGCTGCAAGTTATAGCACTTAACTTTTTGCTATTACTTGTATTAAACAGTTGTAAAAAAACATTAAATCAGCCTGAAGAAATTCTGAATGCTGATGCAGAAAGGGCAAAAATAATTGAAGCGATAAGAGAAAGATATGGAAATATTACAGCCCCGATAATAATGCCGGTTAATAAAAGAGCTGCAGCCATTTCTTATACTGATAATAATGGAGTAAGCCACCGCATAGGAAGTGATATACAAACAGATGCTACTTGCGGACAGTATGATTGCTCTACTGCTCCATCAGCAAGCGATTTGTATGTAAATTATACTCTCTTGTATGCCAAATGGTATTATACATGCGGAACAGGGCATGATTTAACTGCTACTTGGAGAATAAGTGTACCATACACTCTTTTACTACAAGACCCTAATTCCAGTGATTATAGCTTTGGCAATATACGCATACGTAACGGTGGAACCGTTTTAGCTACAAGTGGTGATTTGGGCAATGGTAATTTGGAAATTATTAATTTAGGTACAGACCCTGGCTGTTCATCAAATACGGTATATACTGTAACATACACTTGGCAAAATATTTCAGAAACGTATTTTCCTGGCAATGCGGTGGATGCCTCTCTAACTATTTATAATGACTGTGTAAAAACAAATTATATCAATATAGTTACTTGGGTCAACGGCCCGCCATATTCAACTTCATTTGAAGATGTATTCTCACATCCTTGCAATAGAACCGATCAAGCTTTTGTGGTTATTGGAGGTTCTCCTTATGCACAGATTGCAGGTGCTTACATTATTTGTAGCCCACCATCAGGATTTATTGGCACTACTGAGCACCAAGTAGAATACAGACCTGTAACAAATCCTAGTAGTGATTTATGGAATGATCAACCAAACAGTGGAATGACCATAAGTCCAATATATTTTGGAATTATCCCCGGAACTGGAACACCCGGTACACCATCACAAACAATGGATGCCTGCTGCGATGTATTAAATTTATCGAATATGACCGCAAGTTCGGGTAAGTGGATAGTCAGGTATCGAAATATTTATGGCACTACTTATTGCAATTTTATTTCTGGAACACCGCCAGTAATATGGTCTGGGGTTTGGCATGAAGAAATGTGGAATTTATAAGAAAAAAACAAGGGTTAGCAGTTGAAAGACTGCTAACCCTTAGATATATGAAAAAAATATTACTTACAAATTTTCTTATTTTTCAGTTGGCTCCAACTATATGGAGCCAGCCAAAATTCTGTGCAGATTCCAGCATAAGAATAAAATATACTACTCCGGGAGATCCATTCGGCTTGTCCATTAATCCCGACACAACTGGTAAGAATATTTTTACAGGTACATTTAGTGATGCTTCCAATGCTGAAAAAGGGCTAGTAGCAGTAAAAACAAATTGGGGAGATAGTATTTACTGGGCTAAAAAATATTTTTCTGACAACAATGTCCTTATTTCTTCTATCACTAGTATTAAAGCCCCGAACGGTACACTTATACTTACTGGTAAAAGAAGATATTTTAGTACCGACAATTTTCTGATTGCCCGTATTGATACTAATGGCAATATGCTCTGGGCTCGTCATTTACCGCTAATAGCAGGTGGTGTTAATTATGCCTTGACTGATAAAAATATCATTGTTACCAATAATGCTATTTATTTTGGAATAAGGCTTAGCCTGTATGACATTATTGGTAAAATGGACTTAAACGGTAATTTAATATGGAGTAAGGGCTTTATATTAAGTCCTTCTTTAAATCATGGAAACCATCTTGCAAATGGTCTTTCAGTAAGAAATGGAATTGTATATTTTCCATCTAACAGGTATAAGTATAATAGTGTTACAGGCAATCGAGACTTTATAGGAGTTACTATTAGTAAATTAAATGATGCAGATGGCAGTTTTATTGAGGGAACTGCTTATAGCATTGTGCCCGACAATTTTGCAAAGGGTTTTAAAACGACTAACTTTTATACCTACCCAGATGGCAGCTTTTCTATAGTTGGACATATTTGTATAACTAGTATTGGCGGTATAACACCTCAATCTACTACTCGTTTTAATATTAAGTTTGACTCCATGCTTAATACTTTACTTGGCTATTATTATAAATGTAATATCGCCAGTAACAATTATATACAATTTGACTTTACGGTACATAAGAAAAATATCTTTTCTTATAGTAATCTTTTAAACCAGAACAAATATTTTATTTCCTACGACAGCAACCAACAAATATTAAGAAGCAGAAAATTTGTAGTCCCAACAAGTCCTTTTATAGGGGGTGCTGGAATAAATCTTGATGATAAAAATAATATCCATTTTGTTTACAACTATTCAGAAAACAATCAACCTATTACTGAATATGCCCGAATCAGTGATTTAACAGCAGCCAATACTCTGCAATGTTTTGGAATAGATACAGCAAGTATTTTTGAACAACATCCTCTTACTCTTACTAAAGAACCTTTTGGATGGAATTTATATTACGACAATTTACTTAACTGCTTACCTGTAACAATTTTTACTGAGGATATTATTGTTAACAAGGAAGTTATCTGCAAACAAATAAGCTATTGTGATAGTGTAAAAATAAAAGGCGATACAACAGTTTGTATTACCGGCGGTACTTTTCGCTATACAGTCTTTCAAAACCCGGAGTGCCTTAAAGGCATTAACTGGCAAACAGATACAACTTTTGCAACAATTATTAATAATGAGGCCGACACTGCTGTTACACTCCAATTTAAAAAGACAGGACAGTTTTATTTAAAAGCTGCCGTTAATAATTGTGTGGTGGCAGACTCTATGCTGGTAACTGTTACTACACCAACTACCAACCTGCAATTGAACAGGGATAGTTTGCTTTGCCCTGGTAGTTCTCTATTATTATCTGTTAATCCACTTTTTAAAACATATCAATGGCAGGATGGCAGTACACTAAATAGTTTTACGGTAACCAGCCCCGGCTTATATCGTATTAGCGCAACGGATAGTTGTGGTAATGTAATTAAAGACAGTATCCGTGTGTCGTTAGTAGATACCAGTTTTAATATATCGAACAATTATACTTTTTGCGAGTATGATACAGCAAGGGTATTGTTACCAGCCGGTATTACAAATATTAACTGGCAACCTACCGTATCAGGCATATTAAGTGGAAACAGGTTATTACTTTACCCGCAACAACCAACTGTTTATAACATCACAGCGCAGCGGCCTCCTGGTTGTGACATGCAAAAAACAATTGCCGTTGCAAAAGAAAATTGCCCCGAATGGGTTCGTTTTCCATCTGCATTTACCCCAAACGGAGATGGGCTTAATGATAATTTTACAGCAGTAGTGAGTGGACAAATTGCACATTTTAATTTAAAAATATTTAACCGCTATGGCCAGCTGCTATTTACGAGTAGCAACCCCCATTTGGCCTGGGATGGGAGATTTAAAGGAGCGGTACAACCCAATGGCATGTATGTATTTATTGGCAGCTACCGGTTTGCAAATGGTACTGAAAAAATAATCAAAGGCACTATCATGCTACTCAGATAGGCAAAGTAGTTCTCCTCTATAGAAATTTATTTCTTCATCATACACTTTCCCAAAAACTCTTATCTTCGATTACGAAATAGTTGCATAACTAACTAATTTTATCGTATGTCAAAAAGAAGTATAAAAAAAGTAGCCGTTTTAGGCAGTGGTGTTATGGGTTCAAGAATTGCCTGTCATTTTGCAGGCATCGGTGTGCAGGTATTATTATTAGACATAGCCCCCCTGCCCCCCGAAGGGGGGTTCTCGAAACCTGCTGATAAGAATAAGATTGTGAATGATGCATTGACGGCGGCTATCAAAAGCAACCCCTCTCCTGTTTATCACAAAGACGTTATTAAAAAAATAACCACCGGCAACTTCGATGACAATATGAAAGACATCGCCGGTTGCGACTGGACGATAGAAGTGGTAGTAGAAAGATTAGACATCAAACAAAAAGTATTTGAGCAAGTAGAAAAATATCGCAAGCCGGGAACGTTGATAACTTCCAATACTTCCGGGATTCCCATCCACATGATGGCAGAAGGAAGAAGTGATGATTTTAAAAAACATTTCTGCGGCTCCCACTTCTTTAATCCGCCACGGTATTTACGTTTATTGGAAATTATCCCAACTCCACATACTGATCCGGAGATCGTTGACTTTTTAATGAGTTATGGCGATTTGTATCTTGGTAAAACAACAGTTTTATGTAAAGACACTCCTGCTTTTATCGCCAACCGTGTTGGTGTATTTGGCATGATGGCGATCATGAACGTAAAAGAAAAGTTGAAGCTGAGTATTGATGAAATTGATGCGCTGACCGGGCCAATCATTGGCCGTCCAAAATCTGCTACATTCCGCACGGCTGATGTAGTTGGTATTGATACATTAGTAAAAGTAGCAAAAGGCGTTGCGGATAATTGTCCCAATGATGAAGCGAAAGACCAATTCAATATTCCGGCCTGGTTAGATAAAATGGTAGCCAATAATTGGCTCGGTGATAAAACAGGACAAGGATTTTTCAAAAAGACAAAAGGTGCAGGCGGGGAAAAAGAAATTCTTACGCTGAACCTTGACACCATGGAATATGGCGCAAGAATAAAACCCAAATTTGCTACACTAGAAGCAGCCAAACCAATTGATGATCTGTATACCAGATTAAAAATGCTGGTTGCCGGCCAGGATAAGGCTGGGGAATTTTATCGCTTGTTCCATTATGGTTTGTTCTCTTATATCTCTCACCGCATTCCAGAAATTAGTGAAGAGCTATATCGTGTAGATGATGCAATGATGGCAGGTTTTGGTTGGGAGATCGGTGCTTTTGAAAGTTGGGATGTATTGGGCGTAGCTAAAACAACCGAAGCCATGAAAGCTGCTGGTTATAAAGTAGCGCCATGGATTGACGAAATGATTGCTGCCGGAAACAAATCATTCTATAAAGTAGAAAGTGGTAAAAAATATTGTTACGATCCAGCTTCAAAAACATACAAAGTTCTTCCGGGTGGTGAAGCATTTATTGTAATGAGCAATTACACCGATAAACAGATCTGGAAAAACGGAAGTTGCCGCTTGTATGAATTAGGCGATGATGTACTCGGGTTACAATGGTTCACTAAAATGGGAAGTATTGGTGGCGATGTATTATCCGGCATGCAAACAGCGATTGATAAAGCAGAGAAAAGTTATAAAGGATTAGTGATCGCCAATGAAGGCCCTAATTTTTCTGCCGGCGCTAATGTGGGAATGATATTTATGCTGGCTATCGATCAGGAATATGATGAACTGGATATGGCTATCCGCATGTTCCAGAATACAATGATGCGGGCAAGGTATTCATCTATACCTGTTGTTGTTGCTCCTCATGGATTAGCATTGGGCGGCGCCTGCGAGTTAAGTTTACATGCTGATAAAGTTTGTGCTGCCGCAGAAACATATACCGGATTAGTGGAATTAGGCGTTGGTCTTATTCCTGGTGGTGGTGGAACCAAAGAATTTGTGTTAAGAGCTTCTGATGAAATGCATGAGGACGAACCAGAAACTATTACATTAAAGAATCGTTTCCTTTCTATAGCAACTGCCAAAGTGGCCACCTCCGCACAAGAAGGTTTTGCATTAGGTGTATATAGAAAAGGATTGGACGAAGTAGTAATGAACCAGGGAAGACGAATAGCCGAAGCAAAAAAATCGGTGATTGAAATTTACGATAGTGGTTATACAGCTCCTGTACAGCGTAAGGATATAAAAGTTCTTGGTCAATCTGCATTGGGTGCATTGTACTCAGGTATCCATGCTATGCGTACTGCCAATTATGCTACTGAACATGACTCCGTTGTTGCGAAAAAATTAGCTTACGTAATGTGCGGTGGTGACTTAAGTGAGCAAACTTTAGTTTCTGAACAATATTTACTGGACCTGGAAAGGGAAGCTTTCTTATCACTCTGCGGCGAAAAGAAAACATTGGAAAGAATACAGAGTGTGTTGAAGAGCGGAAGGCCGATCCGCAATTAGGTAAAAGTGGTTTATTAATTTCTTAGTACATTTAATAAATCACTTTAAAACCAACTAACCATGCAAGCAACCGTAGTAGATTTCGCCAAAGACCGTGTAGTATATAATATTACTGGTACCAGTAAAGAAGAACTGGAAAACAAACTCAATTTATTCTTTACTTCGGAAGGATATAAGTTAAAATCTGCCGAAGGAGAAACACATACTTACACAAAAGGCAACCGGGTAATGCGGATTCTATTTGGCGCTTTTGTAAAATACCATAAACAGTCAGCAATTATAAAGAATGAAGGCGATTTATTCTCAGTCATGCTGCATAAAGATTCAACTGGTATGTCCGGTGGATTGATTGGGATGAACCAGGTAAAAAAAGAATTTGCCCGTTTATCTGAAGCATTTAAGCTTTACTTCAAATAATGCATGGCTATTGATTTAGAAGAATAATGCAAAATAAGCCCTCCCGTGTGAAAAATTTAAACCATTAAACCATTTACACATGAAAAAGCTTTTTTTCAGTTTATTATTATTACCTATCGTCTTTTGCCTCACAGCACAGACAAATTACTCCGGCACTTATGGTTATTCTTTTAAGCCACAAGGCGATCCACCAAAAACAGAAGCCAATAAAGGCCCAACCGGCAAATTGGTATTGCTAAGAATGGAAGGCAACAAATACCGTTTCTGGCTGGATGTAGGTTTAGGCTGGCCCAATTATCATGTTGGTGAAACCGATGGCACTATCATCATTGTTAATGATACAGCATCGTTTGATAATACTTTTGAAGACGCAACTACTCCCTGCATTTTAAAATTTAAAATTGACGGTAATACGATTAATATCAATAGCCTTTCAAGCTCTTTTAATTGTGGCTTTGGCAGTGGTGTAAATGCAGATGGAAACTATACTAAACTGCCGGTGCAGCCCTCATTAAATAACGAATGGCTGAAAAAAGAATATTACAATTCTCCCAGAATAATTATCACCGCAGCAAACACTGAAATTTTCCAGGACGAAGGTTGCCTCCACTCCTTTGTACCAAAAAAATATTTCAACAAAGGTGATAACCTGATCAATATTGCTGAAACAGAAAAAACAGTTTACACTGAGTTTATTCCTTCTCCCGGCAAACTAATTTACGGGTGGATTAAAAAATCAGCCGTGAAAATTGTTCCGGTAAATTAGTATATGGGAACTGCAGAACTAATCAATCAGCAAATAGCAATACGATCTCACATCATAACTTACGGCAATGCCGCTGATGACGCTATTACAGAAATGATCCGGGATGAAATAGAAACCATGTGGAATGAACCAAAAGGAGTTTTAAACTTCGATGGTTTAATAGTGGCTGTTCGTTTTCACATAACTGCCTCCTTTCAGCCTGCTATAACGGATATAGAAATTTATCAGAACCTTGATCCCCGTAATAATTATTTTAGAATCGAAGAATTTGCACACGGAAATATTTCATTCGTTGATGGTTTGGGTTGCAACAGCGGGTATTTTAAACTCGAAAATTTATACAAAGGCTCTACTACTGCGGCCCATGAATATGGTCATACTTTAGGATTGGAACATCCAGATAATTTAGATATTCGTGGTTTTGGTGTACCAGGCATTATGTACCCAAGAGGAACATTGGTTGACGCTGTTTATCAATACGAACCCGATAAACCGGCTGGTACAAAAGGTGGTACCATGCACCCAATGTTCAGAAGGGTTAGCCAGCAGGATATTGATTTACTAAAGCTCCATAAACTTCGCTTCCACAATAATGTCACCATTATAGGTGAGTTTACCAATATATGGCACGAAGCACAACAGCCTTAAACTGCCGTATAAACTAAAAACACAGCATTCATCAGGTAATTGCTCTTTTTTGGGGTCAGCTTCGTAACTTACCACCCACATTTCGTAAACCTTAATTTATTTTATATGTGTAAAAAATGGATTACCCTTTTGGGTATTGTTGCAATAACAACGGCCTCCGCACAAACCTTTACCAATAGTGCCGGCGAAACAAAAGAACAAATAAAAAAGAGAGAGGAGACAGAGGCAAAGAAAAAGGAAGAAGCTGAAAAAGAAGCAGGAGGCAACGACAGAAAATCTAACAGTGAAGAACGATCTGATGCTTTACACAAAGCAAGAACTATACCGGCTCCAAGATTACCAAAGAATTACTATTGGAAACAATTAAGCAATGGACTTGAAATTGTTGTTATTGAAAATAATAAAGTGCCGCTTGCCACCATTGAAATGGCAGTTAAAAACGGTGCTTACACGGAAGGTCCGGAATACAGTGGTTTGTCACATTTATTCGAACACATGTTTTTTAAAGCCAACAAAGATTATCCTGACCAGGAAAAATTTATAAAAAGAACAGAAGAGTTAGGCATGATTTGGAATGGAACTACTAACGTAGAAAGAGTAAATTATTATTTCACATTTGATAAGGACAGTTTGAATGCAGGCCTTCGTTTTATGAATGCGGCCATCCGCTATCCTATTTACCGAACAGAGGATATGCAAAAAGAACGTCCGGTGGTAGATGGGGAATTTCAACGGGCAGAAAGTGATCCTTGGTTCCAGATTTGGATTGAAACACAAAAAAAAACCTGGGGGGATTTGGTAACAAGAAAAAATCCCATTGGCGATCATGATGTAATTAATACAGCAACTCCGGAAAAGATGATGATCATCAAAGACAAATATTATCATCCCAATAACTCCTTGTTGGTAATCTGTGGCGATGTAAACCACGATAGGGCATTTGCAGAAGCTGAAAGAATATTTGGCGATTGGAAACACAGTGGTTTTGATCCGCATGAAAAGTATCCTATACCTGCTTTCAAACCATTAGTTTCTACCGAATATTTTATAAAAGAATCATCCATTGCACAAACTCCATATCAAATGTTTCAATGGATAGGCCCTGATTTTAGCACCGATTCCGCCGGAACTATTATTGCAGATGTTTTTTCTGCAGTGCTGCGGCTAAATTCTTCAAAATGGCAGCAGGCATTAATTGATAAAGGTCTGGCCAGCCATGCAGACTTGAGTTATACTACCAATAAATATGCAGGCCCTGTTACAATATTTGTAGTTCCAAATCCTACCAAATTGCAGGAGTGCAACGAAGAAATAAAAAGACAAATCAGCCAGTTTAATAGCAGCGATTATTTTAATGATGAACAGATAGCAACTGCAAAAGATATTATACGCAGAAATCATATCCGTGATACTGAGAAGCCTTCATCCCTGGCCTCCCAGGTTACTTACCAATGGTGCAGCACTTCGCTAAACTACTTTACAGATAACATAGATGCCTATATGAGGGTTACCAAAAAACAACTACAGGAATATGCTGAAAAATATCTTGTAAACAAACCTTTTGTAGCTGGAATGATTATCAACAGCGAAATGAACAAAGAGCTAAATCCTGGCGTATACTTTAAAAATTAATTCAACAGCGATGAAAAAAATAATTCATTATATAGTAATAACGATTATAACCGCATTACCTTTTTCTGCACGAGCACAAATGGGACAGGCTTACGAGATGATGGTGAATGGCGTTAAAGTAATTGTGCAACCCAGCGGCAATGAGATAGTAGTTGTGCAAACGATTATTAAAGGTGGCGTTGAAAACTATCCTGCCAACAAAGCCGGAATTGAAAGCCTTGCTTTTACGGCTCTTACTGAATGTGGTACAACTAAGGATGATAAAAATAGTTTTAAGAACAAACTGGATAAAGTAAGTGCACAAATGTATGGAAGCACTAATATGGACTATGGCAATTTCAGCATGAATTGTATTAAAGGTGATTTCGAAACCGTTTGGCCCTTATACACTGCCGCACTAACTACACCTGCATTTGATGCAAAGGAATTTGACCGTATTAAGCAAGATGCCATTACTAATATCCGGGCTAACGAATCAAATCCGGATGCAGCTATTGATAAAATGGCCAAGCAAACTGCTTTTACAGGAAAAAATTATGCAAAAGATCCTGGAGGTTCCGTTGAAACAGTAACAGCACTTACTGCCGCTGCAACCAAAGCATACTGGCAATCTATTTTTACCAAATCAAGATTAGTAATTGTAATAGTAGCTGACCTTGATAGAAAAATGATTGAAGAAAAAGTAAAAGAGTTGCTTGCTAAAGTACCGGCAGGTACTCCATTCAAATCCACCAAATCAAGTTATACTCCAACCGCTAATAGTTTTAAACCATTACAAAGAGAGAATGCTACCAACTATGTGCAGGGTATTACCAGCGGACCGCAGCCGGGTTCCCCAGACTTTAATGCATTTGTACTGGCGATGCGAATATTCAGCAACAAGCATTTTATAGAAATAAGAACTAAGAATGGTCTTTCTTATGCACCCGGCGCCTGGTTCAGTGCCGGCACAACTTCCTACTCTAATATATATGTAACTACAACAGATCCTAATAAATACATAGCGGTAGTCCGGCAGCTAATCGACAGAATTAAACATGAAGGTTTTGCAGAAGATGATCTTAAAAACGAAAAGACAGGATATATTACCAATGTATTTTACCGACAAGAAACCAATGAAGCACAGGCTTCTTCACTGGCGAGCAATGAAGTAATTCATGGAAACTGGAAACGCAGCAATACTATCAGCAACGATATGAAGAAAGTTACTGTTGCAGATATCAACAATGCATTTAAAAAATACATTAATAACATTACCTGGGTGTATCAAGGAGATCCCAAAAAAGCAACGCCTAACTTGTTTACACAAAAAACAACACCAAAAGTTCCGGAAGAGAAAAAAGGATTTTAAAAATAACCCTCGTTTTAAAGCGAGGGTTATTTTTTACTACTTAGTTTATCCAATGCAGATTGATGTGTTGGATATTGAAACACAAATCCAGTTGCCTGTAACTTTTCACAACTTACCGTTGCACTTTTTAAGACTTCAATGCTCATTTCACCCAGTACCAATTTTAATACAAAAGATGGAACATGAATTGGAATAAAAAATTTCTTTTTTCTTGCCAGGTACAATGTAAGCTCTTTGTTTGAAATTGGTTTAGGAGCAACGGCATTATACGCTCCAATCATGTTTTCATTTTCTATGGCAGCGATGTACATATTCACCAGGTCATTAATATGTATCCAACTAATGATTTGTTTACCATTTCCTAAAATAGCAGCTACTCCAAAACTTAATGGCTTTTTAAATTCTTGCAAAGCACCGCCTTTATCACTTAATACAATTCCGGTTCTCAGCTTTACTACCCTTTTACCAACTTGCTCAGCGGCTGTAATACTATCTTCCCATTTTTTACAAGTATCACCTAAAAAGGCATCATCTGCAGGAGCATTCTCTGTAAATGGAGCTAGATTAGGAATAGAAGGGTCTGGACCATACCAGCCAATAGCGGAAGCACTTATCACAGCTTTTACTTTGTTAGGTATCCGTTTCAAGCTATCCACAATTAGTTTGCTGCTGTTTACCCGACTTTTTACGATTTCATGCTTTCTCTTTTCAGTCCACCGCTTATCAGCTACGCCTGCACCAGCCAAATGAATAATAAAATCAGCTTCCCTTATTGCCGCTTCATCAATAGTTTGATATTCGACATTCCATTGGGCAAATGTGTATCCTACTCCAACCCTTTTTTCTTCCCCATCCCTGGTAAGAATAACTACCCGGTAACCTTTGTCAACCAAGGCTTGTCTTAGTTTAGTACCCACTAAACCAGTACCACCTGTAATTAAAACTGTATGCATTGTATTAATGATTATAAAGATATTCTATTAATAACACCTGAAGCTCCTGTTAGTTCATCCTTAAAATTAAGCAGCTCATCCCTTTGTTTTGGCTGAGCATAATAAACTGTTATCTTCATCTCTTAATTTATCCCAATGAGTGTTGTACTTTCTATAAAAAATGTTGCAAAATCATACGGTGCTGTTAAGGCACTAAACGGTGTATCTTTTGATATACCACAAGGAAGTGTGTTTGGCATTTTAGGGCCTAACGGCAGTGGTAAAACCACCTTACTTGGTATAGTGATGGATGTGTTAAAAGCAAATAGCGGCGAATTTTTATGGTTTGGCCAGCCCGGTGCATCTCCTGACCAACGAAAGAAGATTGGTTCTTTATTAGAAACTCCCAATTTCTATAGTTATTTATCCGGCGTGGATAATTTAAAAATCACACAAGCCATCAGTGGCCGGGGATCTAAAAAAGAGATTGACGAAGTGCTGAAGAAAGTAAACCTCCATCAAAGGAGATTCAGCAGTTTTAAATCCTACAGTCTTGGTATGAAGCAACGACTGGCTATCGGTGCCGCTTTGTTGGGTAGCCCAAGAGTATTAGTGTTAGATGAACCCACCAATGGACTTGACCCGGTTGGGATCTCTGAAATAAGAAATTTAATTATTGAATTAAACGAGCAAGGTCATACTATTATCATGGCGAGCCACCTGCTGGATGAAGTAGAAAAAGTTTGCACCCATGCGGCCATATTAAAAACGGGTAACCTGATCACTACCGGTCATGTGGAAGATATAATGATGGATGAAGATGTTGTTGAAGTAAGTGCCGCTGATTTACATAAGCTTGCAGCCTTATTACAAAACATTGGCGCTGCTGTTACCATTGATGAAAAAACGAAAACAGTTCAATTGGCTTTACCGAAAGGATCGAGCCGGTTAGATGAAATAAACCAGTACTGTTTTAATAACGGCGTGGTGTTAACCCAGCTAATCTTAAGAAAGAAAAGATTAGAGACCCGCTTCTTTGAATTAACTAATTAATTACAGAAACTATACAATAATGATTACACTGATAAGAACAGAATGGTTAAAGATGAAAAAGTATAATGCCTTTTGGTGGATCATAGGCGTTACGGCTCTTTCCTATCCGGGTATTAACTATATGTTTTATAAAATCTATGAAGATATTACAACCACACCATCCAACGCCATGGACATAGCAAAAATGGCATTGGGAAATCCATTTGCATTCCCAGAAGTGTGGCGAACAACAGCTTTTTTCTCTTCCTGCTTTGTATTTATCCCCGCTGTAGTTATAATTATGCTTGTATGCAATGAATACACTTTTAGAACCCATCGGCAAAATGTTATTGACGGATGGAGCCGGAGTCAATTTATCACCAGTAAATTACTGGATGTAGCAATAGTGTCATTATTAATTACAATACTATATGCCGCAGTTGCTTTAATAACAGGGTATGCCAATCAAACAAGGTTAATACAAGACACCTGGAGTCAATCCTACTATATTGGATTATTTTTCCTGCAAACATTTGCGCAGCTTTCTATTGCATTTCTTCTTGGATTTCTTATTAAAAAAGCATTCTTAGCCCTGGGTATATTTCTATTTTATTTTATCATACTGGAAAATATCATTGTAGGTTATTTAACTTATAAAAAGTTTGCTATTGCCAGCTACTTCCCTCTGGAAATTTCCGATAGGATACTTCCGAGACCTGCTTTTTTTGGGAAGCTCGATATGGAAGCTTACAATAAGACTTTAAAAGAAGTACCGCAGTTTGTCATTCTTACAATAGTTCTTACGACCATCATTTGGGCTATATGCTACCGGGTAAACAATAAGAGAGATCTTAGGTAAAATCAATTTTCGGTTATACTTTCAAGAAAGTTAGCAATCTGTATGGCGAGACAGATTGTACTGCCTATATTTATCGGATGGTTAAAAGTCTTACTTTATCCGTACTCTTCCTGCTATTATTGCAGTCCGGGAATGCCCAAAAAAAATCAAGATGGATTGATGGAATGTACTTGCAATGGGGCTACAATGTAGAATGGTACACCACAAGTAATATTCATTTTAAAATGGGTAACGGGGATGATTTTACATTGCATAAAACAAAGGCACACAATAATCCGGGTTTTCAAACCATTATTGATAAGCCGCTGCAGATTTCTATTCCGCAATATAATTACCGGGTTGGTTTTTATATCAATAAAAAAAACACCAGAGCAATTGAGATCAATTTCGATCATACCAAATATATTGTTAACCAGAAACAGAAAGTATATGTAACTGGAAAAATAGACGGTATCCCTGTTGATGGTGATAGTGTACTGAATGCAAATACCTTCCTGGCATTTGAACATACAGATGGTGCTAATTTTTTCCACTTTAATTATGTACAACATAAAACACTAGCAACTACAAAAAGCAAATCCAGAAAATTACTTACCAGTATCTGGAAAGCTGGTGCCGGCTTTAATGTTCCACGATCAGATTTTACCTGGCGTGGTGAAAGATTAAATAACAAATTCCATGTATCCGGATACAATGCCAGTATTGAAGTAGGCTTACGCTTATATCCCGGTAAAAAATTCTTTATTGAGTTAACCGGAAAATCCGGCTATGTAAAATATGTAAATGCTTTAGCGGAAACAGCTACCAGTAAGGGTAACCGTGCCACACATAGTTTTGGCTACTTTGAAATAATTGGAACATTTGGTTATGATATAAACTGGTAATTCTCCCTCTGAACCGTAATAATATTGTAGGGAAAAAATTCCCCAGACTGGGCGAAATAAAAAATCTTGCTTCGAACATGGATTTTGGTATCCGGTTTGTTTACTATACTTCAGACAAACTTAATACTTAAGGCTCCACGATTCAGGTCATCATTAAAAACAACCAACATGAAATTTATTATTGTAATAACCGCTTTTCTTTTTTTTCTTGGAAACATAAAAGGATATGCTCAAAACTGTATTCTTACCTGCCCATCTAATATAATTGTAAAAGCAGAAACTGGCAAAGAAGGGGTAGTAGTTAATTTTTCGGGTGCTGTTACACAAGGAGATTGCGGCACACTTAGTTATACACCTTCATCTGGCTCGTTTTTCAGACTCGGTTCGCACAGTATAATTGTTACAAGTACAAGCGGTCAAAAATGCTCCTTTACGTTAATAGTAACGGACAATGAACCGCCTGTGTTATCACCTTTACAATTATCAATTGATAAACTATGGCCTGCCAGCAATAAAATGAAAAAAGTAGGTGTGTATTACACCGTAACTGACAATGGGGAAAAGGTAAATACAGTATTGTCTGTTTCCAGTAATGCGACAGATACAGACAATAAAGATTTCGAAATTGTAAATAATAATCTTTTAAAATTAAAAGCTTCCCGACTGCCTGATGGAATGCCCAGAATATATACGATCACTGTTACTTCTACTGACGAAGCTGGAAACAAAACAATAAGATCCACTAGCATTGCTGTTTCAAAGACTATGATTGCTGAAACTGCTGTTACCAAGTAATATAAATTACTTCGTCAATAATACTTCTCTATAATTTGAATTAAAAGAATTCATGCAAGCATACGAATTTTGCTACATGGTGAGTAGAATTCATTCAGTAAAAATGTGATTAACTTCTTCTCTTCTACTGGAAGAAAAGAAATTAAGAAACCTGCGGTCGCAAGGGACGATGATAGTAGTAATTAGCTGCTTTACATAATCTCCTAAATTCTTGTGCTTGCTTCATCATTCTTGCTGGCAAAAAAACCCTCCGATAGAAATCGGAGGGAACAACTAAAAAACACTAGCTGATAAATGCTCAGTGGTTTCATCGGAACGAACGAAGTTTTGCACTTCTATGTACATGCTCAAGGCTTAGTCAGGTTTCTTCCCGTCTAAAAAAGTATTAATAGTACTTATTTGTGTTTGATTATTTTGGTCTGTTTTGACCTCGTAATTACTATAAAAGTTTTCAACTCTGGAGTTGTTGCTATGCAACTCCATATTGCTGCGGATATAAGCCGGCACGGTTTCAATATCATTATTGGGGTCAGCAGAATTTACATTAAACTACAAATATAACAAAT
>CAZXMP010000069.1:0-19941 GCA_964641575.1 uncultured Chitinophaga sp.
AATTCGCAACTGGTACCCAACTGGGCCAACTGGGAGCATTTTGATGAGCTGGAAAAAAAAGGATTAATGATGTACGGCCAAATGACAGCTGGTAGTTGGATATACATCGGCAGCCAGGGCATTGTACAAGGCACTTACGAAACATACGCCGCAGTTGCCAATAAACACTTTTCGCAACAAGCGGATTCCAAGAACCCCCTTTCGGGGGGCAGGGGGGCCGGGTCGTTAAAAGGAACCCTCAACGTAACCGCCGGACTCGGTGGCATGGGTGGCGCACAACCGCTTGCTATAACGATGAACGAAGGTGTAGCACTCATTGCCGAAGTAGAAGAGTGGCGCATTGATAAACGCATTGAAACTAAATACCTCGATGAAAAATATACCAACATTGATGAAGCCATAAACAAGGCACAAGAATACAAGGCACAAGGAAAGGCCAGAAGCATTGGCGTTTGCTGCAATGCAGTAGAATTATTACAACGCCTCATTAAAAGAGAAGTAGTGCCCGATACACTCACCGATCAAACCTCTGCACATGATCCGCTCTACGGATATATTCCCAATACACTCACCAATGAAGAAGCCAATGTATTGCGGGAAAAAAATCCAACCGAATACCTCGAACGCAGTTACGAAAGCATTTACTATCATGTCTCCCTCATGGAAGACCTGCAGGAAATGGGTGCCATCGTTTTCGATTATGGCAACAACATCCGTGCCCGTGCCAGAGAACATGAGATCCGTATGAGCCCGACTCCCGACTCCCGACTCCTGACTCACGACTCGTATTCCTTTCCTGGTTTCGTCCCTGCCTATATCCGTCCATTATTTTGCGAAGGCAAAGGCCCGTTTCGTTGGGCAGCCCTCAGTGGCGATCCTAATGATATTGCAGTAACAGACGAACTCATCATGAATATGTTTCCCGAAAACAAAGGCATGCTCCGCTGGATGAAGATGGCCAAAGAAAAAATTGCCTTCCAGGGATTACCGGCCCGCATCTGCTGGCTCGGGCAGGGCGAAAGAGAAAAAGCAGGTCTTGCTTTTAATGAACTCGTTCGTTCCGGAAAAGTAAAAGCACCCATCGTAATTGGGCGGGATCATTTAGACACCGGCTCTGTAGCCAGCCCCAACCGGGAAACAGAATCCATGCTCGATGGTAGTGATGCCGTAGCCGACTGGCCCATTTTAAATGCATTGGTAAATACAGCAGGCGGCGCCAGTTGGGTAAGCCTGCACCATGGGGGTGGAGTAGGCATGGGCTATAGCATACATGCCGGAATGGTAATTGTTGCCGATGGTACGGATGATGCCGAAGCAAGATTGCGCCGTGTATTAAGAAACGACCCCGGCATGGGAGTGATACGACATGCCGATGCTGGTTATGAAATTGCAGAAGAAACTTTACAGGCAAATGATTTGGATTTTAAGAATAGATTAAAGTAAAATAAAGATATTCCCATTTTTTGGTAAATTAAATTATTTCCCTAATTTTGGTAAAAATAGCTCTTTGTATTATTTAGATGCATTTTTTAAAAATGCAGTAAGAATTTAATTTTTTAAAGATGAGTCAATGATCATTGAGTTTAACAACGCTTACCTCCAAAGAATATTTGAAGGTAAGCAAGTGACAGGAAAGCCAAAGTACAGCCAGGATGTTATCCTGAAGTACAAGAAGACAGTTTTAATCCTTCAGAATGCTGATAGCATTAAAGAGTTGAGAAAATTTAGAGGATTGAATTTTGAAGCCTTGAAAGGCGATTTTAAAGGTTACTATTCAGTTAGAGTTGACCTGCAATACAGGTTGATTTTAAGTGTTGAGAAGGACTCAATAGTAGTAAAAGATGTATTGATAATTGAAGACTTGACAAATCATTATCAATAGTAACAATTAGAATGAAAGGTTATAGCAGGTAATCAATTTGGTTTATCTGCCATAATCATAGAAACACAAACCATATAAATATTATGTCTAACTACAAAGTTGTTAATTCCCGTGGCAAAGAAATCTTTACAGATGTAGCACTACATCCCGGAGAAATCTTGCAAATGGAATTAGCTGCCAGGGATATTAAGAAAACAGAATTTGCAGAATTGCTTGGAATGAAAGCCGGGCATTTCAGCGAGTTATTACATGGTAAAAGGCATGTAAGTGCAGCTACTGCCATTAAGCTACAAAAGCATTTAGATATTTCTGCCGAGTACTGGATGAGGGTTCAGGTTTATTATGACTTGTTTGTAGAAAGAAATAAGGATAGGGAAGCAGCCTAAATTCAACCACTTCCAGATGAGAAGCTGACAATTATTTCTCTAACCGACTTTAAGCCTCTCCTTGCTAGGGGGCTTGGGATGTCTTATTTATTGGCTGTATTTATACTATCATCGTCTGTTGCATCGCACTCTTCATTGTTCGGTAATTCTATTCGGCATTTGCGAAGCTTCTTTTTCCTGAGCAAAATAGCACCAGCATAAAATATATTTATGGAGTTTTTGCAAAACATTCGTGTTAATGATCGACTTAATAGAGCCTTTATAATTGATTATTTAGAGGAAGATTTTCTGGAAAGAGATGCAGGTAAAACTAAAGTATGTCCAGTGCAATAAATCTGTTTATTCTGTGCAACAACAAATAATATTACCCAAGAGCATGTCTTACCACGATGGTTTTTTGATAGCAACCCGGACCGATTCTTTAATACCACGATTAATGGATTACTTCATAAATATAATCAGACAACGATTCCGCCCCGGCAGGTGTTCTCCAAAAAGCAACACGCCTCGGTTGGTGTTTTCTTCAACCAACCGAATTTAATAGGCGCACCCAATCTTTCAAATAAATTTTTAACTTAGTAAATAGGAAAAAACTAAGACGTAAAAGGAAAGACAGGCCAAAATTAAAACCACCATTTTATGTGTAGCATACAAAACCATTTTAAAACTATCACAGCTATCATTGTCCTTACACTTATAAGTTCATCATTATATGCTCAGAACCTGGTGGAATTTGAAGCGAAAGAAAAATATGGGTTCAAAAATGCAGCCGGAAAAGTTATTGTTCCTGCTATTTATACTGCAGTAGAACAATTTAGAGAAGGACTTGCGGCGGTGTATAAAGGCGGAAGATGGGATGAAGGTCTTGGAATACTTGGTGGAGGAAAATGGGGATTTGTTAATAGTGCAGGCAAAGAAATAATTATACCCAAATATGATGATATAGGTATGTTTTCTGATGGGCTATGTGCTGTAGTTATTTTCAAAAACGCCGCCATCAGGAGTGGACTATGGGGTTTTATCAATAAAACTGGAAAATTGGTTATTCCATTTCAATTTGATAACAAAGGATATTTTGAGGATGGACTTGCGGAGGTTGAAAAGGATGAAAGGCTCTATACCATAGATAAAACAGGAAAAGAAATTGTGAAACCTGAAGATACAACGTTGACAATTGTCGATAACGTTAACCCAAAATACAAACATGGAGGAGTGGTGGAACAATTGAAATTTATCAATGATAATTTGCAGCCGAAGTATAAAAACAAATTAAATGGAACCAGGTCAACATCATACCTGGAAATTATTATTGGTACAGATGGTAAAGTTAGAGAAGCGAAAATTTTAAGAGGAGTAGACGCAGAAGCTGATAATGATTTATTGCGGGTGGTCAAGCTGCTGGAATTCATTCCAGAGGTGCGTATGGGAAGAAAATTAGAAGTAAAATATTCGCTGAATTTTCGTTGGTAAAATTTCCGCACCGGTAGGTTTTTCCTAACACATAATCACCCCAAACAAGAGCCATCTGCGGTCAAGCAAAGACCATCTCCTCTGTTGCAATGGCATCCTGCGCTGTTGCAATGACAGGCTGCGGTCATGCAAACGATAACTGTTGTGCTGCAAAGAACTTCTATAAATCAGGTTTCTCCGTAATGTCGTAACACCAATCGCTTAGGCAACAAATAAAATAAAACTGTTTTCCGCTCCATTTCTTTTTTCCGCCCCGGCTGTTGTGCAGCTTATCCCGGTTTTGCAAGTGCCAGGTTAAAACTCCTTTTAAAAACAAAGAAAAAATTTCAGGTTCGCTGAAAATTTTTCACCTGCCAATGTCATTTTTTCGGTTTAATTCTGCTGGCACTTCCTTTGATAATTGGAGGGTATAAAAACAGGAGGTTTTATGACAACAAACATTATCAAAAGAAACAATGGTACAACCACAGTACCAGCAAGACAGTTAAACAGCTGGGTAGACCAGTTGTTGCAGGACAATCTCAACCGTTTTTTTAATGATGATTTTTGGGGGTTCAGCGGCGTTAATCAACAGGTAAATGTTCCGGTAAACCTTCGTGAAACCGACAAGGCTTTTGAAATGTCGTTAGTGGCCCCGGGTCTTCGTAAGGAAGATTTCAAGCTGAATGTGACAGACAACCTGCTCAGCATCTCTTACGAACAAAAAGAAGAGCAAAACAATCAAAACAAAGAGGAGGGGTGGTTAAGAAAAGAGTACAGGATGCAATCATTCAGCCGTAGTTTTACACTTGATGATAGTGTAGATGTGAACAAAGTGTCGGCCAGTTACGACAATGGTATCCTGCATCTTACTTTACCTAAAAAAGAAAGTGCACAAAGACTGACAAAAACGATTGAGATCAAATAAAAAATGGGGTCGTTAAGACCCCATTTTTTTTGCCGTACTCTTCAGGCTTGCAATTCCCTGCAAACTAAAAATTCAGTGTTGCTCAGCATCGGCTTTGTAAGAACCTCTTAACCGCATTTTTATTCTATAGCTTTAGCCATCCTTTAATACGCAACAATTCCTAATTTAGTAAAGTGAAGTTTGGAATAGACATACTACATGATAGAAAAAAAATCCGCCTGGCAGTAGAACGATTGGCCCCCAACGGGCTATTAGAACAATTTGAAGTAACGGCCCGTAACACTTCTTTTCGGTTGCAAACAAACAGGATGCTCTTACGAAACAAAGGGCTAAAATACAAAAGGCCCGATTGGAAGCTCGTAGCAGGTGTAGTATATAACCGTGCAATCCGGGAAAAAATTATAGCAGCCATAGAAGCTAAAATGCATGAAATAGAAAGCTAAGCACATAAGGGCTGCTGCGTAATTATCTTTTAGGTCTTTTAATATTTTGCTCAATCATGCTCATACCGGCTTAGCCTGTTCGAAAGCTGCCGGATCTCTTGCTGCATATCATTCATACGTTGCAATAAATGAGTTATCGTTTCAATACCTTCCAGGTTTATATCCATCTCATAATACAGACGGACCAGTCTTTCCAGGTGGCTGAGCTGGCTTACCGGCAGAAAGATTTTATCTTCCACGATTGAGATCTCGATCAGGCCGCTATCTTTTAAAGAATTAATAAAGGACAGTTCAACCTGGTGATACATACAAAATTCATCGGCTGCTATCATTTCTTCTGTTTGCATACAAAAAGGTTTATTGGAGTTTACTCAATTGGGTGAACAATTCTTTTTGTTCCGCTGTAAGGTTAGTGGGCAATTTTATTTCATACGTAACATACAGATCGCCGGCCTCGCCATCCTTTTTATATACTGGCATCCCTTTTCCCTTCAACCTTATTTTAGAGCCGGGTTGTGTTTCTGGAGTCACGGTTAGTTTTACTTTTCCCGACAGGGTATCAACAATAGTTTCTCCGCCCAGTATAGCTGTGTACAGGTCGATGGTAGCAGTAGTATAAAGATCATTACCCAATCGTTTAAAATTAGGATGTGCGGCAATAGTAAAAGTAATATACAGGTCACCAGCCGGACCACCATTTACACCCGGTGCACCATAATCTTTTAATTTTATCTTTTGCCCGTTCTCCACACCCGCAGGTATAGTAATGCGGATATTCTTTCCATTTACGGTAAGTGTTTGTTGATGTGTTTGCATTACATCCGTTAAACTAAGTTGTAATTCAGCCTGGTAATCCTGTCCCCTGAATTTTGTTTGCCTGCTGCGACCCGATCCTCCAAACATTGATTCAAAAAAATCGGAAAAGTCATGTTCTTCTGCACCCGAAAAACTTTCGCTGCCTTTGAATTGTGACCCAGCCTGGTTGCGGCGTTGCTGCTCAAACTGGTCTGCATGTTGCCAATCTTTTCCATACTGGTCATATTTTTTTCTTTTTTCAGGATCGCTTAATACTTCATTGGCTTCATTAACCTGCTGAAATTTTTGATGGGCTTCTTTATCGTTGGGATTAAGATCTGGGTGTAGTTTTCTTGCCAGCTTGCGATACGCTTTTTTTATTTCTTCTTCGGATGCAGTTTTATCAATACCTAAGACTTTGTAATAGTCAATAAATTCCATGTAACCGTTTTTTGCTGAGTAATCTAAAGGTACTCTTTTCACTGCAGCAGTTTTTGGAAATAAATTTCAAGCCTGCCTGTTGAAGTTTCATTTCATTTTTTCTTGTCTGTAAAAAAATAAAATGCCTGATGTCGCTCCAGGCATTGGAACTAAATAAATGCAGGAATGTTTTGTAAAGACTTCCGATATCCTTGTCATTTTTGTATTAGTATCTTAAGCGTATCTTTCCACCTTTAAAATTTGATAGTCCTATTATGATAAAATTCACCACCGCTTTCTATCTTTTTTTAATAGGTACATTTTTCATGGTACTGCAATCCTGCAAGTCCGGGAAATCAAGAACCGTTTTAACTGATTTTAAATACGAAGAATTTAAAGATTCAATTATCAACAGCAGTACTGATACTTTATTGGAGGCCAGTAATATTTTTGATGATACTAGTTTTATACCTGCAGAAGACTCTGTAAAAGCGATGCTTACCAAAATGGAATGGGTATGGTTGCAGGAGGCTCACCTGATGCAACATTTAGATACGCTAAAGAAAGGCTTGTCAAAGCTGCCGGGGTTTACAGCAGAAGAAAAAATGATCATTAAAGAAAACATTGCCGTGGTGGATTCTTTTTTGCTGGCAAAAGATACCCTACCCGTTACTACCTGTAAAGAAAAAGAATGCCTTGTCTACATTGAAATTAACAGGGCCACACAAAAATTATATCTCTATTTAATTGGTGAACTGAAAGATAGTTTCCTGGTATCAACCGGCAAGGGGAGTAAATATGAGACACCGCTTCTTAGTCACCGGCCGGCCGGTCCGATCTTAACGAAATATACATCCCGCAAATTTCCGGGTGGTAATTATATGGGATTAGGAAATATGCCCTATGCCATTTTTGTACAGGGCGGCTACGCCATTCACGGAACTACTACGGGTAATTTTTCAAAACTCGGTACCAAAGCATCGCATGGCTGTGTTCGCCTTCATCCCGACAATGCTAAAATTATTAATGCGATGGTGAATACGGTAGGGCTGGGGCAGACCTGGGTAACCATTAAGGAATAAGCAATTGACCGTCCACTAATAACATTTATCTCCGCTAATAATGCCTTGGTGCAGCACAGCTTTATCGATGGCTTTAAAATAGTATTGACACCAAACAATACCTAAACAGTTATTGTGAAGGTTGGAATACCCACCCGACAAGAAAGAAAAAATAAGCAGCCTGGTTCTACACAGGATTTTTTCTTTACTTAATATATTAGTGTATTTTGCTATTCAATACATTCTCCACTACCACCACCTCAATTGCGTTGTATGAAGCAGACCAAAACCACTCTTTTATGGTTGTTCGTTCTTATCCTTAGTATAGAACTTTCGGCAAAAGAACCCAATCGATTATTTAATGACAGCACTGTTACCGCTAAGCGAAAAGCCGGGGAAGATGAAAAGCAGGCCATCGCTGATGCCATTAATAAGTACCTGGATGTAACGGGTATAAAAATTGGCGAACTGAACCTCAGTACAACCAGCGATGGTGGCAAAGAAGCCAGCGGCAATGTTTCTTTCTTTGGCTTTGATAATATTGAACTGAAAGCAGCCATGACGGCTAACCGTAAAGTAAAATCTATCAGTACCAGTTTTCCGGCGGCGGCTTCGATCACTCCTCAAAAGCTGGTCAATTTTTTTTCCGGCAAGTCATTGAATTCTTTTTTACCTAAATCCTTTCCGCTTGATACTGACATTTCCATTAAAGACCTTGCCATAGAGTTTGATGATAAAGGTGATAGCCTGAGTAAAGTGGCACTCAATTTTGGTTTGGGTACTTATGCCATTGATGGGTTTGATGGATTTGCTATTGATGGAATGTCCATCGGATTTACCCTGGATAAACCAACATCGCCGCAGCGAAAAGCAACAGCTACAATTTCCGGTGATGGAAAGATAGGAGTTATCCCTATTAACCTGAGTGCAAACATGTCGTCAGAACCGGATGATTTATTATTTTCTTTTACAGCCAGTAATATCGGTATTTCCGCTTTGCTCAACAGTTTTATGAGTGAAAGTAAAGCCGACAAATTATTACGTTTTATACCCGCCTCTTTTAAGTCGAAAGAAATTACATCTGTAACCGCCAGTATAAATCCTACCAATAAAAATTTTTCGGCCCTGGCGCAAACGAGTTTTGGCGAAGCGGAGATTCAATTCAATGGTGCAACTGCAGAAGATAAATCAACCATGCTGTTTGCGGTGGCACCACCTGCCGGGTTTAAATTTTCTCAGCTAGCCAGTTCCTTATCACCCATGGATGGTATTGATCTTTCCGGTACTGCACTAATTATTTCTACGCTGGCCGATGAAGATGCAACATGTAATCTATCGGCATTAAAAGATGAAGGCGAATTAAAAGTGGAGGCAGGGGTGAATATTTTTTCCTCTATTAAAATGAGTGATGACCTGGCAAAGCTGCTTAAAGTAAATGCTATTAAATTAAAAGGAACGGTGAATGAAACCTTCACCAATATGAGTATGCAGGCTGCATTGGACTTAAACATTCCGATGGGGGATAACATAACGATGAAGGAAGTGGTGTTTGGTACGAGGCTCGGTACTATTAATCCTATTGAATTCAGCATCGGCGGAAAAATAGAAGCAAAGATTGGCGAAGACCTTGTTGGATTTAATGCAAGTTTTGCTTTTGCACCCATTGATCAAAAGATAAGTGGTGAATTCTTTATGGCAGCCTTGCAAAAAAAGAATGCCTCCATGGTGGCCGGTAAATTGGGGCCTGATGGCAAATCTGATTTACCGGAATGGACCAACCCTTTTGGTATGCCTGGTGTTGGATTAAGAAAATTGGGTGTTAGTGCAGGGCTTGATTTTAAAAATCCCATTCTCATCAGTTCTTTAGGATTAACTGGTGCTGCAAGATTAGGGACAGTAAATGACAGAAATAAGCATATTGAAGGTGATGCCACAATTGTAGTTGATATTACCAAACCAACTAACAGTTTGATTGATATTACCATGAAGAACATGACCATACTGGCCATGATAGAAGCCTTTATGGATAATGCAAATATCCAGGGCCAGTTGAGAACCATGTTAAACACCGGCATTGACAATGGACGAGTTTTGGTAGTACCGGTTGATGGAGTGGTAGCATTTGGTAAAACGTATAACAAAGGGGTGGCTGTAAGTTGCCAGCTATCATTAGCGGGTATTAAAGGCAATGGTGATTTTAGTTTAAATGAAAGTGGTGTTGCGGGTGGCGGATCATTAGATGCTATCAATTGGGGCAATGGTGCTTTTATTATATCCGGAAGAACGACCGATAGACCACAGTTTAAATTTGCCTATACGAAAGGCTCTGTTCCTACTTTTTTTATTGATGGAAAAATAAGTCTTTTGGGAATAAGCAGTGAAACGACCGCATCACTCGATGCAAACGGATTGGAGTTTACTACAACAGGAAAGATCGCCGATTTATTTGAAGCTACATTAGAAGGAAAAGCAAACTTTAGCGAATCATCTAAAGGAGTATATGTGCGGGCAGCATTGCGGAATGACCTGATCTCAAAATTGAATCAATTGGTTACCGGCAAACTCGATGAAGCTATAGCTAGTACAAAAAAAACATTACAAGGCACAAGAGATAAACTGAATAAGGCAAAGGAAGATTTAAAAGAAATAGATACACGGTTAGCAACAAAGAGAGCACAGGTAACCTCCCGTAGAAATGCGGACCTGCAGAAAATGCGGGATGAAGCACAAAGGGCATTGAATGAGAGCAAAACCGTCATTGACTGGCATAAGGCCAATAATGTTGCCAGCTATAAGCGAATAGATGAATTAGGTAATTGGCCCTGGGAATTAGCGGAGAAAGGAGCTTTGTATACGGCTATTGGATTTAATCTTGGTGCAATTGAAACAGAACAATTGGTCTATGATGGATATGCTAAAACAGTGAATGGCCTCTCAGATATAGGGAAAGAGTTCCCGGTAGAAATAGAACTGGCAGACCTGTACACGGAGAAATATGCTAAAGAAGGAGCACTTACCATTGCACTGGCAGGTGTGGATGTGGCAGAAGGCGTTTCTGTTGCTACCCTGGAAACCACAAAGTTTGTAATGGACCAGGCACTCGGTGGTCTGTTTGATATTAAGTCGGCTGAATTTGAAGGAACATTTGGGTTGAACAACCAGTATAAAATAAATGTCGCCTTTAATATCACCCTGGCGAAAAAGCCTTACAATTTTACAGCAGAAATTGATTTTAATAACCTGGCAAGTAGTGCAGGTAAAATTGCAACGGATGTTTTATCTGGTAACCTGATAAAACCCGGCTTTGCAAAAACATTTGCCACGGAATTGAAACAACCGGTTTCCAGCAATAAACTTGTATCTGCACCGGTGCTGCTGCAGGATATAGCGAACCCAAAACCAAAAGTACTCTATACTTATCTCGTTACTGTTGAAACAGCCACTGATACAGATGCTGGTTCCAATGAAAAGTTTGCCGTGATAATTACCGGGGATAACGGAATGACTGAGAAGCTTACATTAACCAAAAGCCTCAATACAATTCCTGCCGGTGAAAAAACAACTTTTAGTGTACATACGGAAAAGAATGTAGGTAACATCACAAAAATTCAGATGATCCCTTTGAATGCATCGATGACAGATAACATCAAAATGAAATCCATCAATGTGGAAATGCCGGCTGAGAAAAAGAATGTTCATGCGGATTGTACCGACTGTGTTATAAGCGGTGGACAAACCACCAAAACCATTGCGTTTGACGGAAAGAAATATGCTGACTATTGGGTAACCATTTCTACGAATTTGGCACAGAACAGCGGAACGAATGGAAGTGTTTCGTTAAACTTCAAGGGTGATGCCGGTGAGTATACGATCAGCGATATGAAAAGATATTTTCCAACTTCCACCTTTAAAACGGGTGCAGTTACGGAAGTTCCGGTATCCATACCAGCTATCGGGCAATTACAAAAGCTTACTATTGGTGGTGGGAACTTTTTTGACAACTGGAACATAGGCGGTGTGATTGTAAGGGATGCAAATGGTATGGTAAAGGCGGGTTATTGTAATTGTTCGTTAGATGGCAATAAGAAGGTTACATTTAATTTGCTGCCACCAGATTACTTCGCTGATTACAGGATCATCATACAAACTGATAACAGGCCAGGGGGGACATTTGACGTTGACAGGTCGGGTACTGATTCAAAAGAATATTTGACCATTATCGGCGACAAAGGTCAAACAGAAAGAATTGACCTTGGAAATGTAATGACAGCAAGCCCCGGTGTTTTTGGTTTAGAAAACCTCTTTGAAGCCGGTAGTTCGAACTTTGGATATGTAACAACGAAAAACATTGGTACTATCCAGCGGATCATTATTGACCATGTACCTCTTACCGCTTTTGAAGACAAATGGGATATTAAAAACCTGGTCATTGAATCGTACAGCAACGGAAACAAAACTGTTGCCTCTGTCAGGGATCTTGCTATTGATAAACGATCCTCAGGTTTTCAAAGACCTGTTGAGATACGTACTGAAAAAATAACTACAACAAAACCTGTAGCAAATCCACCAATAACGACTCCGGTAACAGAACCAACAAAGCCTGTGACGAACCCGCCTACTGCACCAGTAACACCAGCAGCCCTTTCTAATAAAATAGTAAGGTTTGAAAACCTCTGGAAAACAACAGACAGGATACATATAGAAACAGGTGCAATAACTGCAACACCAATAAATGATGGGGCATGGAGTGCACAATGGTTGTTAAAACCTGTGCCGGGTACTAACTATTTCTGGATCGAAAATAAATGGAAACCTGATCACCGTATTAATGTTGAAAAAGGAGCTATAGCTGCTGGCCCAATACAAGATGGTGCCTGGAGTGCACATTGGGAATTGAAAAAATATGGCGAGGGAGTTTACTGGATTGAGAATCGCTGGAAAACAGGAGAGAGGATTCATGTGGAAAATGGAAAATTAGAATGTGGCAAAATACAAGAAGGAGCAAATAGTGCATTGTGGAAAATCGCTAACGTAAAATAATATTACTGTACTAGCCTAATTACCTGTTGTCCGGTGATGATCAGATTGCATCGGGTGTGGGTTTTGTAGTGCTCTTGTAGTAAGCTTGTGAATGTATTTTCCAAACGATCTGCTGTAAATCAGTCATCGGCAGAGCTTTTGATATATTCACAGCCTGACTCATAACTGAAAGCAGAATCATACCAAAATAAATTTGATTGTTCCCAAATCACTTTTATATTTGTTTTCTACAATATGTCGGTCTCCGGCATTTATAGTTCAGCCTCTTAATAATTACTGCCTCAGCCTCGTAAGTTCATTGATTAGCGCAAAGGATGACATAACACTATGTTTCCAGTTGCGGGTTTTTTGTAATTGCCTTTTTTATTTAACTGTAAAATGCAGCATTTATGAAACTATCAGAATTTATCGGTTTACCAGAAGATCATAAACGATCTATTGTTCTAACAGAAGGAGTGGCCATCGGCAAAAGACAGCTTCCTGATCGGCATGTTTTTCTTTTTCAATTGAATGAATATTATGTAGAAACGTTTTGCTGCAACAAAAGCAAAGAGATCATGGAGTACAGGGTGTTTCAAAATACCAAACAGCTGGCTCCTTACCTTGATGCTATACAGATCGATCACTTATTGCACTAATTAAGTTGTATATAGCCCGATGTATAACTGCTGCGGTAGATTGAATTGGTATATCATATAATTAAATAGACTTTGGGCAAGTAAAATTATTTACCCGCCAATATTTCTTTCCACTGTTTAGTTGTGGCTTTGTCTTTTTTCATTGTGCCGAGGCTACTCATATCATAAGAAAACTGCCCGGCAAAATGTACAGCTGGATACGGTTTACCCGGAACAATTTCAATATCCGGCGCACTGTGGTTGGGTTTGGAGAAAGAGAACTTATATTTTATATCATTCACTACCGCATCGAAACCAAAGCCCATTCGTAAGAAAGGCCATTTAATATTGGTAACAGCAGACAACGGTACATTAAATACTATACCTTCTTCTGTTATGTAGATTACATGTCCTGCATCCCAAACAAGGGCACCTGCTTCAACTTTGCCTATTAAGCCGGCCAGCCGCCATACTTTTGAAATAATTTTTTCGGCCATAGCATTTATATATTTTATATTATGAATTTATATCATTTTGCTGGTTGCTGTTCTTTTTATCCCGTTGCGAGTTCGTATCTCCACTTACTTATGCCACGTAGTTCATCTCGTTCCTTATATTTCTTCATCAATAAATATAATGGTAAACCATAGTTGTCATAAATCTACTACACCACAGGCTTTTTATTTCCATTATTTTTCAGGAAAATTATCCTGCGCATGATGATGAATGACCCTGGAAACTATGAATTAGAAATGCTGGATCTTTTTGAATTGACTCCTGATCTGGTTTGCATTGCCGGTAAGGATGGCTATTTTAAAAAAGTAAATCCGGCAGTATTGCAAAAGTTAGGCTACACAGAGGAAGAACTTTTTTCCCGCCCTATTTCATTTAATATACATGAAGAAGACCGGGAGCAAACTCTTAATACCCGAAACGAAATGCTGGAAGGTAAGGCACTGGTTAATTTTCAAAATCGATATATAAAAAAAGATGGTTCTATCGTATGGTTGCAATGGACATCCATTTTTTTGCCGGACAAGGATATTGTATTCGCTATAGCAAAAGATATTACAGAAAGTAAACAAAAAGAAAAGGAGATCGAAGAGAGATTCCAAGCTTATAAAGTAATGGCCACGCATTTTAAAAACCGGGCCGAGGAAAACAGGAAATACCTGGCACATGAACTGTATGAAGAAATAGCACAGTTATCTGCAGTGGTGAAAATGAATTTGGCCTGGATGAATCAACATCTTGTTGATATAGCAGATACAGTCAAACAAAAAATGCAGGAAGCTTTACAGGTTTCGGATATGCTGATAAAATCAGTGCGACGGGTTTCTTTTGCTATGAGCCCCCGAATGTTGGAAGATCTTGGCTTTAATGCAACACTGGAATGGGAATGCAAGGAGTTTGCAGTTCTGAATGGAATTCCCTGCACATTTAAAAGCAGTTGTAGTGAAACCAGTATTCCGGTTCCCATAAGGATTGATTTGTTTCGCATAAGCCAGGAGGCTTTTCATAATATAATGGAACATGCAGAAGCTACAGCTGTTCATTTGTCGTTAAAAGAAGAGGGAGATTTTGTTTCACTGGTAATTACAGATAACGGAATAGGCTTTGATGTAAACAAGCATATACAATCTGCCGGTCTGCAGCATATTAAGCAATTGGCGGCGTCCATACATGCGGAAGTTTCAATTGAAAGTAAACCCGGCGAAGGAACAACAGTAGCAGTGCGGGTTAAGAAATTATTTTAATAATAAATCTCCGAGCCATTTTATAAAGTCTACCTTTCTAATCATCCCGCTTTTTTTCCCGCCAACTCACTACTGGTTGATTTAAAAGATAAACAGGGGTACAGCGTTTTAATGGCGCTGTATAGCCGATTTTTTGTAATCAAATCAATCAAAATATATGCAAAGGTCTATTCTTGTTATTTCCATTTTAGCGATGAGTTTTTTTAGTAATACTGCAAAAGCACAGTATGATGCAGAACTATTTTTCATCGGCCTGAAAAAAATTATAACCGCATCCGAAGCCAATAATAATTATGCTTCTATCAAAGGAAAACTACTGAGTCCGCCTACATGGAAAACAAAAATCTATTCATGTGTAATACCATTGGGTGAATTTCAGACCACTTTTTTTGAAAGAGACAGTATTCTTCATTTCGAAGCAGTCTCTGTTGATTTCCAGGTGGCCAATGCTAAATACTTATTGGATCCAAATGTTCGGGATTCATCCGGGATGCCGGGTTATGTAAACGAAGTGTATACGGGCAAAAGCCCTAGTGCACAATCTGAAACATTTGAAGCAATGACCTTACTTAGAAAAGAAGGAGCCAACCGGCATATTCTAGTTCTTAAAAGACAGAGTGGGGCTGGTTACAGGTTATATCTTATTCCATAAACGCAACCAAATGTTGTTGTTTTCATCTAATCAAAAAATAAAATGCAAAAAATATTTTTATCTCTCTCTTTTTTTCTAACTGTTATGGCTGTGGCACAAACGCCTTTGCCTCTTCAATGTACGGACCTGAAAGAAAAACTGCTGCTGGTGCAAAAGTCGTTTTTACAATTTGAAGCGATGAAAAAAGACAGCATTCCCAGCCTTTTTAAAGATACATGGACAACCGATTTTAGGATGTGCGGAGTAAAAGCAATTGTAAGAATCACTCAGGGAGGTAACCGGGTTGAATTGCTTTTCAAATATGAAAAGAATTTTAATGCAACTGATGCGGAAGTAGAAAAATTTACGGATAAGATACGAAAAGAAATTAATGGAGTGTTTAGCAAAACTTTCCTGGAACGATATGAAAGATATGAGGGTAACGAATATGCGGACCCATCGCATAACTATACCTGGAAAGTAAATGGAAGTGGCTTTGGCCCCGCTAAGAAAAGCATTGAGTTGGAATATCCGTATCTCGGTTCGCACCTTGCCATCCGGTTTATCTTTGACAAAAGTGTTAAGAATGAATAACTTTTATCAGTCTTGTTCATCAACAATTTGTTCCTAATTTAGTAGTTTATTTTTTCAGAATACTAAATTCATCCGGATGAAGACTTTACTATTATTGGTATTTATTTTTACCAGCACTATTATTTATGCACAACAATCTTATTGGCAGCAGGAGTTACGCTATACCATCAAGGCTACATTAAACGATAATGAAAATAGTATAACAGGTGATGAAACGATTGTGTACAAAAACAATGCACCTGATGCTCTTTCATTTATCTGGTTTCATTTGTGGCCGAATGCGTATAAGAATGAATCAACTGCTTTGTTTAAGCAAATATCAAATGATCCATCCAGGAAAAAGAAACTCAAAGATCCTGGTGTCGGCTATATTGAGAATATCGCTTTTACTATAAACGGCGTAGCTGCTAAAACAGAAGTTCATCCAATTCATATTGATATTATCAAATTACTATTGGATAAACCATTGGCGCCGGGAGATTCTGTAACTCTTGCTACGCCTTTTAAGGTTTTATTACCCAACTATTTTTCCCGTTCCGGTTATGCCGATGGGGAGTTTATGGCTTGCCAATGGTATCCCAAACCAGCCGTGTATGATAAAAATGGCTGGCATGAAATGCCGTACCTTGATATGGGAGAATTTTACAGTGAGTTTGCCAGCTATAATGTTAGTATCACTGTTCCTTCCAGTTATATTGTAGCAGCAACAGGCAACTTGCTTACGCAGGATGAATTGAATGCCTATAAAACAACTGGCGTACAAAATGCTACTGACCGCACAGGCAAACCTGTTTTATATACAGCCAGCAAAACAACTGCTACAAAAACTTTGCAGTACTATGCAGAAAATGTTCCTGACTTTGCCTGGTTTGCGGATAAGGATTTTGTGATACAATACGATACGGTGCAACTGGCATCTGGAAAAGTAGTAGATGCTTTTACCTATTATCATAATAAGAAGAAAACTTTATGGGAAAACAGTATTGATTATGTAAAAGATGCTACCCGCAAATACAGCGAATGGGTAGGAGAGTATGGCTACCCTGTTGTTCAAGCTGTAGAAGGCCCCGCCAATAATTCAAGCGGCGGTATGGAATATCCGATGGTAACATTGATTACCAGCCCCGATGCAAAAAAAGAATCATTGGATGGAGTTATTGCCCATGAGGTGGGCCACAACTGGTTTATGTCGATGCTGGCGAGTAACGAACGAAAGCACACCTGGATGGATGAAGGGTTGAACAGTTACTATCATTTCAGGTATGAAGCAGAGAAATATCGTTACAATTCTGTTTTTGGAGATGCTATTCCCGCAGATATAAAAAAATTACCTGCGGATGAATTTTTATCCATGATTTATATGGTGATCAATAAGCAAATCCCCATGCAATCAGCTATGGATATTCCTGCTGATAAGTTTTCAAGCAGCGATGAGTATGGACTTATTTCATACGTTAAGACTGCTTTATGGCTTTACCTGCTTGAGTCAAGTATTGGAAGAGAGAAGTTTGATGCGGCTATGAAGAATTATTTTGTTAAATGGAAGTTCAAACATCCCAGCCCTGCAGATATGCAGGCAGCGTTTGAAGAAGCCACTGGTATGAGCCTGGACAAGTTCTTTCAACTAACGAAGAAAGAAGGGAAGTTTGAATAGCAGGTCTTACCTTAATTTCCTGGTGACTTTCTAAATTCAAAGTTGATATAGTAGCCTTCTCCATATTCAAACTTTTTTAAGGTAAGGTTCACTGTATTTTTATAGCGACGACCTTCTGTATCGCTTCGGTGATGTTCATAATACCACCATTTATCGGTTGCCTTACTATAAGTATTGTCGTATCGTTGATAGGAAATGGAGGACTTGCATTGTTCGATCTCTGCCGCTATTTCATTATAGCGGCGAGTGGCAGTTTCCAGGTCATTAATAAAAAGATTTGTGGTGTATTGATTCCACAGGTTGTTTGTAACATACTCAATTTTTGGAAAAGCAAAGTTGCTAAAACTAACAATACTGGTGTAGGTGGGTTTCCATTTTTCATTCTGCAATAAATTTCCTCGAATCGCCGTAAAATTATTTGGCGAATATTCCATAAGAGCTTGTAGTAAGGGTAGAATAGTATTGTAATGATTTTTATTAGCATTTACTGCTACCGGAGGATTTTTCATATTCCCTTTCTGAAGGCCTCCTTTACTATGGAACAACCGGAAAATGATAGTGTAACTTTTTGGATCGGTTAACATGATCAATTCAATCGTTACAAAACTATCCAGCACCGCTTTGCTTACCTGGAAACTGCTGTAACGGGTAAAACCGGTTTTAATTGTAGAGTCTTGCGCCACCGGTTTTAGACAACTTTTTATTTTATTTTTTATCGTACTAAAAAAAACATTCGCTGTTGCCAGGTCTGCAAAACCTGATGTAGCAATAAAATAAGGCAGGGTAGATGATGTTTCGCTTTTAAAAGGAGTTACGTTTCCTGTTTGTACAAATTTTCGTTCAAACCCTAATGAAGGCAGGGTTGTACTATAACTGATGCTTACGGTTCCTTGTTTTTCATTATACCGCTGTTCAATAAATCCATTCTTACTATTGATGAGAATTAGTCGCAGACTATCACAAAAAATATCAGCAGGAATATTTTTTTTTACATTGGTTACGGGTTGTGCAATAGCAAACAAGCTACTAACCAATAGGAATATGGATGAACAAACTATTTTCAATGTGTGCCGGTTTATAACTGTAAATATAAGTGGAAGCTATTAACCAGAACTACCGTGTAGAGGGTATGCCAGCTATTTATTTAAATGATCACAATTTAAGAGCCGCTTCAGGTTTGTAGGCCGCTTTCAATTAATTTTACCTCCTTGAGCACAAACAAATATTTACACCGTATCTATGTTTCTTAAAATACTCACTGTAGCAGGCCTTGCAACTTTTGAAATTTATGCTGCTATCCCCGCCGGATTTGCTTTTGGTCTTTCACCCTGGACAATTTTTTTTGCCAGCGTTGTGGGTGGTTTAGCAGGAGCAGTTGTTGCTGCTTTTTTTGGCGATAAAATCAGGGCTTTCTTTCATAAAAAGAAAAAAACTCCAGCGGAAGAAACTAAAAAACACCCGGTAATAACAAAGCTCTGGAATAAATATGGTGTAGTGGGACTTGGTATTTTAGGCACTATCACAGTTGGAGCACCTATTAGCATCGCAGTGGGCACAGGATTAAATGTAAATCTTAAGCAACTATTAGTGTGGTGCTGCGTGGGAGTTATAATCCGTTGCAGCGTATTTACAGCTATTGGTTATTATGGTATGAAGTTGGTATAGTGATAATGTTTTGAGTTTAAGGTTCAGCGTTTAATATTACAAATTGCTTAAAACAAATACTTTTGCATGGTGGAACCTTTACTGCACAATCCTGTTTACCATGCATTGCTTACCGGCGACAAACATCTTAATTTAGGAAACGAGCAGGTGAAATTCTTTGATGAAGAAGTGTCTCCCTTTGCAGGCTTTGAACATAGTTATATTAAAGGATTTGAGGAGTTACACGATTTACTTCCTGCCGGAAGAAAAATTTTATATGCGAATCCTTATTCCAAAGCAATACCAAAAGCCTGGCAGTTGCAACATGAAATAAAAGGATTGCAGTTTGTATATGAAGGAGATGATATTAAAGGTGAATTTGCAAACCTGGTGCCGTTATCCGAAACAGATGTAGAACAGATGGTGCAGCTTGCTAAGCTTACTAAACCCGGGCCATTTGGAAACAAAACAATAGAATTTGGACATTATCATGGAATTTTTGATACTGATAAATTAGTTGCCATGACAGGGCAGCGGCTGCATGTAGAAAACTATACAGAGATAAGTGCTGTATGTACTCATCCCGATTATTTGGGAAGAGGTTATGCGAATACTTTATTGCAACATCAATTGCAACTAA
>CAZXMP010000070.1:0-19898 GCA_964641575.1 uncultured Chitinophaga sp.
TACTGTACCTGTATATAACTTATATTCTGTTGCTTCAGATTTACTTTGTATTTGATCAGGTAATCGTAATCTTCTTTTATCTTTTTATCTAGATATGGGATGGCCGTTGCGAGAATCGCTTTTAATTTATCATCCTGTCCTGCGGCAACACTTTTTAATTTTTTCAAATGACCAATACCTGTAACAATGTACTGGGTTATGTAACGATCATCCGGTCCACCGCTAAACCATACAAAACCGCCGTTAGGGCTTTGCATTTGCTTTAGTTTGTTATAGGTGTTGTCGAGTTGCTCACTCATCTTCACCATATCAAATAGTAAAGCGATGTTTCTTTTTTGTTCGGCTTCATTTTTTGCCTGCAATACCCAGGGTGTTTCTTCCAACAAGATGGCTTTTAGCTCTTGATTTTTTTGGAGGTTGCTCATCAATGCGGCTGTATCTTTTATTTTCCATTGTTCAAACACTTGCTTGATGCGGGGTGATGAATTAGAAATATAAGTGGCCAAAGAATTAGCATAATACCGGTTCCAGTTTTGTTCTGCACATTCATATGGATATTCCATTAAGTAAGGCAAAGCTTGAACTGCATACCAGGCCGGGTTAGAGGTATACTCCAGCGTTAATGCATTATGCTGCAAACTTTCACTATTGCCACTGTTCAATAACTTATCAAATGAAAAATTCTTTGTGCCTGTTCCCCTCATTGGTAAAGTAATCGTTTCTGTTACCAGCATACGGTTAGTAAGAACTGGTAAAGTATTTTCTTCCCCATCACTAAAGTTGCCAGCTTTTGCAACAATTCTCCAGGTTAATGCTTTATTAAACTGGTAAGGAATTTCAATAGGGAATTTCACCGCTTCACTTTGACCCGGAGCTACGGTAAAGTATTGGTTGGGTATTACACTTTTAAAACGACCATCTACTCTTTCATTTGTTTCTGCATCAAATAACTGAAACTCTGCAGTACCTGTTAATTCTTTATCAGAAAGGTTTACAATCTTAGTGCTAAACTCCATTTTGTCGCCTTCCCGCATAAATCGTGGCGCATTTGGCTGTACCATTAATTCTTTCTGCGTTACAATCTCTTTGGTGCTCATACCAAATGCAGCTTCTTTGGTATGTACCATCGCCATAAATTTCCATTTGGTCAACGCCTCTGGCATAGTAAATGAAAATTCTATTGCACCTGTGCTGTCCGTTTTTAAATCGGGAAGGAAGAAAGCAGTTTCGTTGAAGTTCTTGCGGATCTTAACATCTCCAGATTGCTCTGTAGAGCCAGGCTCCTTATCCATTTGATCAGTTACTCCATCTTTATCTTTTTCTTCCGATTCCTCCTGTTTAGGTGATGGCGGCGGTGGAGCCATATTATTATCTGTCTGCTCCGGCGCATTTTCACTAACTGCCCTGCTCATTTTCATCACACCACCACCATAGTATGTCATTTCTTCATTGTATAAAAGATAGTCATATCGCTTGTCAACATATTTGTTTTCTTCATCTGCAATATATCGCTGGTAAGAATCATGCTTGGTAAAGTTTTGAGTGCCTGACCAACTGCGACCTCCATAATAAGAAGGCCAGATATTAGGTTTGTACCAGTTATGTGCATAGAATTGATCCAGTGAAGCATCGTACATGCTAGCTAGCATTTCAGCAGCAACTTTTTCTTTTTTATAGCCGCTGATCTTTACTTTCCATTTTTCTTCACTACCCGGTAATGTTTTATCACGGTAGGTTGCATATTCAACCGTCAAATCTTTATTTGTCCATGGAATATAAATTGACTGACTTAATTGATAATAGCGATTATGTTTTACAAACATCCAGCTTACCCCATATCCACCACGATCTGCTTCAGTAACCGGGAAGGTGAAGGTTATTTTTTGATTATTGAGCTGGATAAAGTCATATGATTGGTCTCCTGCATTCTTATCTGTTTGGCGCACTACAAATAAATTATCAGCAGCAGTACCTACTCCAATTTTAGCTGTCTCGCCTGGTTCCACGGTCGTTTTATTATTGCCAGTCCACAAATAGGCAGGACTATTTAGTTGATCGCCTTTTTCATCAAACAACTCTATGTACTTAACATCTTTTACAATTTCTCCGTTTTTATCTTTTGTTTCTATTTCAATAATATAAAAGCCAGGGCTGTATTTGCTATTCACTATTGGCCACTCACCATTCACTTTGGTAGAGTCTGTCTTACTAAATACCTCTTGTCCCTTTTCCCAGCTTCTCGAATCAGTTTCATTATCATACTCATCGTAGGGAAAGTTTTTAATGTACGCTTCTTTTGTCATTACAAATTGATCAGGTCTTTCCCAATAGCGGTCACGGATTAATCTTTTTTCTTCTTTCAATTTAGAGATGGTTACTTTAACCGTTGAAGGTGCATACTCTCCATTCATATTTTCTGTGCGGATGCTTAGTTTCTTCAAACTATCAGCAGGCATGGTAGCAGGAATGCTGGCTACAAGTATTAACGATTTATAACTTACAGAAACAGATTTCTCCCCGCTTCTTGTTTCACCATTAATATCTGTTACGTCTACATACACAGTATAATCAAATACCGGTTCAAATTTTTTCTCGATCTTCAAATCAGGAATAGCCGTGAACTCTACTACAAATTTTCCGTCTTTATCTGTTTTTACTTCACCATGTGCTATTTCCATTTCCTCTGCTGGTGGCTGCCACCAACGCCAAAACAACCATGGGTACAAGAATCGGGGTTGACGAACTACCCGATATTTTACTGTAGCCCCGTCAATATTATTACCAGCGTATGCTTTTGCAATACCCGTTACGGTTATCTTGTCATTTACTTTATAAGTGCCTTTGATTGGTTCATAATCCACATAGAATTTTGGACGTTTATATTCTTCTACATGGAATGCTGAATTACCGCCATCATCTTTTGTAAAAATGGTAAACTGACCATTCATACCTGTTAGTGGTAACTGAAATTTGCCGTTGAATGAACCATACTCGTTTGTTCTTATTTTGATGGTATCAACATTTTTGTAGTTCGCATCTCGGAGTATTACAGTGGTTGTATAGTCACTTCTTACACTGCCTGTTTTGTCTTTTGTATTCCTGCTTAAAACGATTCCTTTAAAGTAAACTGTTTGGCCGGGTCTGTAAATACTTCTATCGGTAAATAGATGTATGGAAGTAGTGGCTTTAGGTTCCTTATTAGTTTCGGCATTGTAGTAATAATAGTAATCATAGACCAGGTCATTCATAAATAACTTATCGCTATTATGTGCTACTTCCAGCAGGTAGGTGTAATTGCTGTAGTTGTTGTTGTTAGTTCCTTTGATCCTTTCCATTTTAAAGAATCCATTCGCATCTGTTGTATAAGCTTTGCCTTTTTCTTTTATATATTTTGATTCTCTGTAATCATATTTCTGCTCCCATACCTGTACGGCTGCTTTTGCAAGCGGCTGTCCATTGTTTCGGTTGAGCACAAAAAAATCATTATTATTATTTACATAACTAATGTTCGAAACAAAAAAGAGTCTTGCTCCCAGAACGATTTTTTTACCTGCAAAGTCATTGTCATTGGAGGCCAGCAATACATATTCTCCAGTTGGTAAGCCATCGGATTTAATTTCTACGGAATGTTGTTGCAGGTCGTTGGTAGCAGGCAAAGATTGTTGCCAGCTTTTTACCGGAGTACTCTCAATAATGGCCGACCAATATTTTTCATCAGATTGATTGGCGAGCAATGTTTTTATTTCCTCATCAGCTTTAATTACCCGTACATACAGCGTATTGAAGTTTTTATAATTAACAAGAATTCTGAACGGCTCACCGGGAACATTTACTTTTTCAACACTAAACTGTAATGATTTACTATTTATTTGATTTAGTAGGTTTTGGGCATTAATTTTTCCTTCTGATGAATCTTTCTGTTGAACTATTCTTTCAACGATCTCTTTTGCTTTAACTCTTGCAAAACGATTGGTAGTGTCTCCGTAAGGTTTGTATGTATTTGCTTTTTGATCATAATAGGCAGCTACCAGGTACCAAGCCTGCGCAGCAGCTGGAGTAGCAGCATATTGATTGGCGATATGATTGATGGAGTTGAAATATAGATTGTCTTTATCCGGATGTGTTGATTTACTTTTTACAAACTCAATTCTTTTTATATCTGCATCGATCAACGCATCAGGTTTAGCATCTTTCAGGTGAAAGGAAATAAGCTTTTGATAAATTAAAAGTGCTTTATGTTGTAGTGACAGGGAATCACGGGTAACGAATTTCCGGGTTATAAAATCTGCAGCGGGATCAAATGCACTGGCCTGGTTGATTTCAAAAGCATAGGCAGGTTTTGAAATATCCTGTTCATCGTTTTCAAAATAAGCAATAGCCCGGTGTGCCAGCAAATCGTAAAGGGTAGGGCGAAGGTGCCTCATGTTCCCTTTAACTATGACGGCATCAAATTGATTCAGCTTTGTTTGCTGTAAAAGCTTTTCTTCTTTAACGGATGCCAGGTAAAATGAGCTGATTGTTGTATGAAAATCTTCCGCATCCCAAGTTGCTATGTCAGTTTTATTGAAGTTTACAGTTTTTGTACGATCATATATTTTCCAACGGTTGCGTTGGAAATAATTCCAGTAGCGATCTGCGAGATAACTTTTTAAGATAGATACAACGGGTTCTTTGCTTACTGTTATTTCTTTTTCTATCTCAGCAATGGAAAGCGCAGCATTATCTTCCCTGTTGTCAACTTGCAAAGTTGTTATATACATCAAAGACTTAATAATTTGTGCATCCTGCTTTTCTTTTTTTGCAAGGGTATAAATTTTCTTTACTTCTTCTAATGCTGATTTAGGCAGGCCCTGGTTCGTAAAGTCTTCCACTTTTTTCCAGGCTGCTTCATAGTTTTTTATAGGGGGTTGGCTATTTGCATTCATGGTAAAAAAACCAGCTAAAAGGGTTATAAAAAATATAGATCTTATTTGTTGCATTCTTATGCTTTTAAAATTTAATACAAGGTAATTAATCTTATGCGCCCATAAGATGCAGGAAGGAAATGAATTTCATAAATAGCCCTGTTTGTACTGCTTACATAGACGAGTTTAAAGCAATTTGGCTGCCAATAAAAAGGAAATTGAAAAATATTTTTGTAAGTAGCTCTATTTAGCTACCTGATTATTGATGACTTAAAATCCTTTACCATCAAGCACTCCCGCACAAACCTGCAATCGATGTTTTGAAGCCATGTATTCCTTTAACTTTTTGTTGCAATGATTTTTGTATCGGTGGCATATGCTTTGAAATTGTTCTTTCAAGAAACAATTTTTACAAACCTAAAAACATGAACCATGAAAAAATTTTTTACCCTTTTATTAAGCTCACTGTTCTCACTTTCTCTTCTTGCCTTTGATGGAAATCGATTAAGTGTAGCCACCGTTGCAAACGGAATGAACTTATCAATTGAAATTGATGGAAGAAAGTTTAAGATGCAAGATAACAGTATTACCCTCAGTAATCTTTCTGAAGGCAGCCACAACATTCGCATTTACCGTGATAAAAAGAAAAATGGTAACGGCTTTGGTTTTGGCCAGGCAAAAAAACAAGAGATCATTTATGCCAGCAATGTTTACCTGAAAAGAGGTTTTCATACTGATATAACCATAAACCGCTTTGGCAAAGTGTTGGTGGATGAAAGAAGAATTGCCAATAATGATAGTGATGAGTGGTTTGAGGATGAAGATATCTATGATGATGGGAGTTGGGACAATGGTTACAGCAATGTAATGACTACCCGTGATTTTGAATCGGTAAAAGAACAAATTCGCAAAGAGTGGTTTGAAAGCAGTCGTTTGGTTTCCGTTAAAACCATCATCAGTAAAAACAACTTTACTACTCAGCAGGTGAAAGAAATGATGTTGCTTTTTACATTTGAGAACAACAGATTGGAGGTGGCAAAAGCAGCTTATCGCAGAACAGTTGATAAGCAGCGCTACTTCGAATTGAATGATGCGTTTACTTTTAGTAGTAGCAGAGATGAGTTGGCCCGTTTTATCCGTGAATCGAGATAGACAATAGTGGAAAGTGAATGGTGAACTATCGCCGCAAAGAACCCCCTTGAAATAAAAAGCCCTCCGGAATTTCGGAGGGCTTTGTTTATGTTGTGACTTATACATTCAGCGAATGTATTTATTGACTATTCACTACTGACCATTCACTTTGCTATTACTTCCGCCATCTTCTTTCCAATATCGGCAGGGCTGCTTACTACATGAATACCACATTCCGCCATGATCTTCATTTTAGCAGCAGCAGTATCATCAGCACCACCAACGATTGCTCCGGCATGTCCCATACGGCGACCGGGAGGTGCAGTTTGACCAGCTATAAATCCTACCACCGGTTTTTTATTTCCAGTTGCTTTTATCCAATTGGCTGCTTCTGCTTCCATGCCCCCACCAATTTCTCCGATCATTACGATAGCATCTGTTTCCGGATCGTTCATAAATAACTCCACTGCTTCTTTGGTTGGTGTGCCAATAATTGGATCACCACCAATACCAATGGCTGTAGAAATGCCTAAACCAGCTTTAGCCACCTGGTCAGCAGCTTCGTAGGTTAATGTTCCCGACTTTGAAACGATACCAATACGACCGGGTTTAAAAATAAAGCCGGGCATAATGCCAACTTTACATTCATCAGAAGTAATGATGCCCGGACAATTTGGTCCTATCAATCTTGTATTCTTTCCCTGTAAGTAGTTTTTCACTTTTACCATATCCTGCACGGGAATTCCTTCTGTAATGCAGACTACTAAGCTAACTCCGGCATCCGCAGCTTCCATGATTGCATCTGCTGCAAATGCAGGGGGAACAAAAATGATGCTTACATCAGCTCCTGTTGCTTTTACACAATCAGCCACTGTATTAAATATAGGTCTCTCCAAATGGGTGCCTCCCCCTTTTCCGGGAGTAACACCACCTACTACAGTTGTTCCGTACTCAATCATTTGAGTAGCATGGAATGTACCTTCTGTACCGGTAAAACCTTGTACTAAAATTTTCGAATTTTTATTAACGAGAATACTCATGTCTTTACTTTAAAAGTTGCCGCAAAAATAAGGGATTTGGTGGGTTTTGAAGGAGCTATTCATAAGACCTAAAGGGGGATAAATGGGTTTATATGGGCCGTTATTTTTTCCCTGTCATTTCATCCATATTTCGGTCAGTGGGAATTTTCCCGGTTTCTTCAAGCATTCGCATCTCCTTCGCATCTTTCAAAAAGTCGGATGCAAAGATGAATTCGTTGAGCCGCTGGTTTTTACTGAAGATGATTTCTTTATTGGTGCCTTCCCATTCTTTATTACCCATATACATGTAAAGAATATAATTTCCTATTTCCATCACACTGTTCATGTCGTGGGTATTAATAACAGTTGTAATATTATATTCAATGGTAATTTCCTTTATCAGTTTATCAATTACCAAAGATGTTAATGGGTCAAGCCCTGAATTAGGCTCATCACAAAAAAGATATTTAGGATTCAGCACAACAGCTCTTGCCAGTGCCACTCTTTTTTTCATACCTCCGCTTAACTCAGATGGAAATTTTTTATTAGCATCCACCAGGTTTACCCTAGCTAAAACTTCATTTACCCGTTCTAGCTTTTTTTTATAAGAATCTTTGGTAAACATGCTCAATGGGAACATCACATTCTCCTGCACATTCAAGCTGTCAAATAATGCAGAGCCCTGAAATAACATTCCAATTTCTTTACGGATCTCTGTTTTTTCCTGTCCTTTCATTTCCGTAAAATTCTTACCGTCGTATAAAACTTCTCCTTCATCGGGTTCAAACAACCCCACCATGCATTTTTGCAATACGGTTTTTCCACTCCCGCTAGAGCCGATAATAAGATTGCATTGTCCTGCTTTCATTATGGCACTTACATCCTCAATGACAATTTTATCACCAAAACTCTTCTTTATATTTTTTACTTCAATCATGTATAAACTATAATAACAAGGCTGATAAAATATAGTCTGCAAATAATATTAATATACAACTGACCACCACAGCTTTTGTACTGGACCTGCCAATTTCTAATGCACCACCTTTTACATAATAACCATAAAAAGCAGGTATGCTGGCAATGATAAAAGAAAATACATAGGCTTTTATCATTGCAAAAATTACATTGTACGGAACAAAAAATTCAAGTAATCCTTTATCATAAACACTACCAGAAATAATACCAGAAGCTGTTCCTGCTAATCTTCCACCCCAAATGCCTAATGCCATGGCCATTACAACAAGTAACGGAATCATTAATAATGCGGCAACGATTTTAGGGAGTATCAGGTAAGTTTTGGTATTAATACCCATTATTTCCAACGCATCTATTTGTTCGCTTACCCGCATGTTGCCTAACTCACTCGCAATACGGCTACCGGCTACACCTGCCAATACAATACTTACCAGCGTAGGGGCAAATTCAAGAATTACTGTATCTCTTACTATTTGTGCAATGGTTGAGGGTGGAATTAATGGACTTACTAACTGGTAAGCCGTTTGTATGGTGGATACTGCACCAATAAAAACAGAAATAATTGCCACTATACCTAATGAGCCAAAACCGATTTCAGTACATTGATGAATAAATTCCTTCCAATACATCTTCCCGTTCTCTGGTTTGGAGAACATTCCTTTAAGCATCAAGAGGTATCGGCCTATGTCGTTGAAAATCGTCATATAATGTGCTAAGATACAGCATGAAAAGAGAAAAGCCATTAGCGATTAACTATTGGCCTTTCTCTGGTATAAACCTTTTAGAAACCAGCTCAACTATAAATCTTTACTCACTTTGCGGAAACGTTTCCACCAACGGGATTTTTTTACGATCTCTTGAGTTGAGTTTTTACTCTTTAACTGTGCATCTACTACGGCAACCAGCGCCATATTTAAAATATTGCGAACAGAACTTCCTAGTTGCAAAATGTGAACCGGTTTTTTTAACCCTAACAATATCGGCCCAACTGCATCGGCAGTTTCCAGTTCTTTTAGCAGGTTATAGGCAATGTTACCGGAAGCAAGATTCGGGAATATCAATGTATTTACATCTTTATCCGCTAGTTCACTGAAGGGGTAATTTTCCTTTATCAACTCTTTATTAAATGCTACGCTGGCCTGCATCTCTCCATCTACCAATAACGAAGGCATTTTTTCTTTTACAATTTTCCTGGCTTTTGCCACCAATTGTGCTTCCGGTGAATTGCTGCTGCCAAAATTGGAATAGCTAAGCATAGCAATACGTGGAATAATATTAAAGTTGCGAACCTCTTTTGCCACCATTAAAGTTATCTCGGCCAGTTCTTCGGCCGTTGGATTAAAGTTTACCGTTGTATCTGCTAAGAATAACGGCCCTTTTTTCGTTAGCATCAGGTACATACCGGCAATTTTCTTTACGCCTTCTTCTGTGCCTATCGTATGCAATGCCGGACGGATAGTATCAGGATAATTTTTTGCCAAGCCAGAGATCATTGCATCTGCATCGCCACATTCTACCATCATGCAGCCGTAATAGTTGCGGTCTTTCATTACTTTTTTAGCCTCATATGCATTGAAACCTTTTCTTCCTCTTTTGGCAAAGAAGAGTTCGGAATATTTATTTCTTCTTTCTTCCATGGCATCGCTGCGGGGATCAAAAATTGGCAAGCCCTCTATATCTATTCCATTGGCATTAGCGATACTTTTAATTTTGATTTCATCACCCAATAAAATCGGGTAGCCAATTCCCTCATCAAAAATAATTTGCGCAGCTTTTAGAATTTTTACATTATCTGCCTCTGCAAATACAATTCGTTTAGGGTCTCTGCGGGCTTTATTACCCAAAACTCTCATTACCTGGTTATCGAGTCCTAATCGTTTATTAAGATCATTAACATAGCCATCCCAATTAGTAATGGGATGTTGTGCTACACCACTTTCCATGGCTGCTTTGGCAACAGCAGGAGCAACGGTAGCTAACAATCTTGGATCAAGTGGTTTTGGAATAATATAGTTCTCTCCGAAAGTGATATTCTTTTCATTGTAGGCCATGTTCACAATATCCGGCACCGGAGTTTTTGCTAATTCCGCTAGTGCTTTTACAGCAGCCATCTTCATTTCTTCATTAATGTGCTTAGCTCTCACATCTAATGCGCCACGAAATATATAAGGGAAGCCGAGTACATTATTTACCTGGTTAGGATAATCACTACGGCCGGTAGCCATGATCACATCCTTTCTTGCACCGGTAGCATCTTCCCAGCTTATTTCGGGGTCTGGGTTAGCCATAGCAAATACAATCGGATTTTTCGCCATGCTCTTTACCATATCCGGTGTTACACAATTGCCGGCACTTAGCCCGATAAACACATCAGCATCTTTCATCGCTTGCACTAATGTTATTTCATGTTTGGCGTTGGCAAATTTTTGTTTGAACTCTTCGAGGTCGGTTCTTCCTTTGTGTAACACCCCTTTTCTATCAAAGAGTAAGAAGTTTTCATGCTTTGCACCGAGTGCTTCATATAACATAATGCAGGCCATAGCTGCAGCACCGGCACCATTTACTACAAACTTTACTTTATCAATTTTCTTTTTCTGAATTTCCAATGCATTCAATAAGGCAGCTGCAGAAATGATAGCAGTTCCATGCTGGTCATCATGCATCACCGGAATATTCATCTGCTTCTTTAATTCCTTTTCTATATAAAAGCATTCCGGTGCTTTAATGTCTTCGAGGTTGATACCACCAAAAGTTGGTTCTAATGCTTTTACGATCTGCACAAACTTTTCAGGATCTTTTTCATTTATCTCGATGTCGAACACATCTATGTCGGCGAAAATTTTGAAGAGAACTCCTTTTCCTTCCATCACTGGTTTGCTGGCTTCGGGGCCAATATCACCAAGCCCAAGAACAGCAGTACCGTTACTGATAACAGCCACTAAATTTCCTTTAGCGGTATATTTGTAAACGTTCTCAATATTTTCTGCAATTTCTAAGCAAGGGGCAGCAACGCCGGGGGAGTAGGCCAGTGAAAGGTCTCTTTGTGTTTTGGCTTCTTTGGTTGGTATTACTTCTATTTTTCCAGGCCTTCCTTTAGCATGATATTCCAGGGCCTGTTGTTTGCGTAGGTCGTTTGACATAGTTCAAATTTAATGTTCTCCTTTCTGCACAGGTAATCAAAACGGGCTGCAATGTACAAAATAATAATCCGAATGTTTTCGGCAAAAGATATTTCAAAATCAGCAATTTGTGGGGCTATAATTTGACGCTGGAACCTAGCCATGCCATCATTCCCATTCCAATTTCAATAGCATCTTCATCTATATTAAAAACAGGGGTGTGTACGCCGGCGGTAATTCCTTTGGCTTTGTTCATAGTGCCGAGGCGATAAAAACAGGCGGGTATTTGCTGGGCATAGTAGCCAAAATCTTCTGCACCCATCCGCAGTTCCGTTTCGCTTACGTTTTTTTCTCCCATATATAGCGCAGCATTTTTCGCAGCATTCATAGTTACTTTTTCATTATTCATCACACAAGGATAACCAACATCAATATGCAGGTCAACTTCGCCACCCATTGAATGAACAAGGTCGGTAGTTAGTTTACGCATCAATTCATGTGCTTTAAAACGCCATGTTTCATCCATAGCCCGGAATGTGCCCATTAGTTTTACTTCATTGGGTACTACATTCGTGGTGTTACCTCCATTGAAAGAAGTAATAGAAAGAACAGAAGGATTGAACGGATTATTATTTCTGCTGATCAATTGTTGCAATGCAATAATTAAATGAGAAGCGATCAAAATCGGGTCAATAAATAGATGAGGAGAAGCAGCATGACCGCCTTTTCCTTTCACTGTAAAATATAATTCATCTGCACTGGCCATTACTTTGCCACTCCGAAAACTTAATTGTCCAACTTCTAAAATGGTGTTTACATGCAATGCAAGTATTGCTTGTGGTGCAGGATTTTCCAGCACCCCATCTTTGATCATTAAAGAAGCACCGCCCGGATTTTTCTCTTCACCGGGTTGAAAAATAAGTTTTATGGTTCCTTCCCACTCGTCTTTTAATTCGGTCAGGATTTTTGCGGCACCTAATAAACAGGTAGTATGAACATCATGTCCGCAGGCATGCATTACTCCATCATTTTTCGATTTATAGGGGACATCATTTTCTTCTTTAATAGGCAGTGCATCCATATCGGCCCGCAATGCAATAATGCGGCTACCAGGATTTTTTCCTTTTATCAAACCAACCACACCGGTAGTGGCTTTTACTTCAAAGGGAATTCCGAGTTCCGTCAATTTTCCCTTTACAAATTTTGAGGTTTCGAATTCCTGGTAGCTCAGTTCTGGGTTTGCATGTAAATGATGACGTACCGCTACATATTCAGCAAAATACTTTTTAGCGAGGGCTTTAATTTTTTCTTGCATGGCGCAAAAATAGAAAATCCCCGTTGGCTAACAGGGATTATTTGATAAGCGATTGGGTAGAATCTTTTATGGATTGATCTCATCATCAATTCCTTTGCCTGACTTCACTTCAATCACATCTTTCATAATAAAAACTCCCTTTGGAAAATAGGTATTCAATCGTCTTTGGAAAGCTTCTGCATCTTTGCGGTCTTTAAAATTGCCGGCTTTTACTTTAAAATAAGGCGATTGGTACCACATGTATGCTTTCAGGTCGGGGAAATAAGTATAGATTTTAGTTTTTGCAGCCAATGCTTCATCCCGGTTATTAGTGCTGATGATCATTAAGCGATAACCTTTATCCGTTCTTCTTCCGTCCCGGCTGGTTTCTTCGTTGATCTGTGCTTGTTTTTTTACCAGCAATTCAAGGCGTGGGTCTTTATGAACTATAACCGAATTGCTATCAATTGGAGCCGAAACGGTATCCTGTTGTGCAAAACAATTCGTTGTAATAACGAGAACAGCGAGTGTAATAATGAATTTCATATATCGTATAAGGTTCAAAAATCCTACCAAAAATAGATTAGTTTGTAGTTTTTGTTATTTAAAGCTAAAAGCTTTCAATAATATTAAGGACACCGGAATGGAAGAACTATAAATGATAAACTCCAAACAATGAACTTTTAATATCCTCCTCCAGCACCTGCAATATTCTCCACCGGGTGCCAGGTTGTTTTTATTTCCTGTGTATCCATGATAAAGTACGGCGACTGACCTTCTTCGGTGTACCAATTTATCTTATCATAGAAAGTGATACGTTTCAAATTCGTTGCTGATTTCTCCCGTATCATTTGCTGTACCTCAGAATTATTTTCACAGTAAATGGTTGCATTTACATCCATGTGATCTACAAACCAGCTAGCTAACTCGGCTGGTTTGCCTGTTAAAATATTTACAACGCCACCGGGAAGGTCAGAAGAGTTCAATACTTCTGCGAAAGTAACTGCACAAAGCGGTTTTGTTTCAGATGCTAAGACGATACAAGTGTTTCCACCAGCAATTACGGGTGCAATAACCGAAACTATTCCTAACAATGAATCGCCTTGCGGAGCAATAATACTCACCACACCAGTTGGTTCCGGTACAGAAAAATTAAAATGTGAACTCGCCACCGGATTTACGGCACTAAAGATTTGCTGAAATTTATCGCACCATCCGGCATAATATATTAGGCGGTCAATAGAAAGATTAACTTCTTTTTCAGCTTTTGCTTTTGTCGCATCCTGTTGTATCAACTCATCAATGAATTGTACTTTTCTTCCTTCCAGCATTTCAGCCATTCTGTATAATATCTGGCTGCGATTGAAAGCTGCACGGCCACTCCACCCACTTACCGCACCTCGAGCACTTACCACAGCATCCCGAAAATCTTTTCTTGAACTGAGGCATACATTTGCTAACGTTTTTCCTGCTGCATTGGTAGGTTGATAATATCTTCCTGATTCAGTTCTTGGAAACTGACCGCCGATGTAAATCTTATAGGTCTTCAATACTTCAAGCCGTTTTGCAGAACTGGTTTTCTCCAAACCGTTCTCACTTACTTTGAGCGAAGATTTTTTAATTGTTTTATCCATAATTAAAAATTCAAAAGTTAAAAGTCAAAATTCAAAAGCTGCATGTTTTTAATTTTGACTTTTGTTTTTTTACTTAAACTATATTCACATACGCCGACAACCCATGCAAGCCACCTTCTCGTCCGAATCCACTTTCTTTATAACCACCAAATGGAGAAGTTGGGTCAAACTTATTAAATGTATTAGCCCACACCACACCGGCTCTCATTCTTTTCGTCATGTTGAAAATTTTAGAACCCTTATCCGTCCACACTCCGGCACTCAAACCATATGGTGAATTATTTGCTTTTTCAATCACTTCGTCATCCGTACGGAAAGTAAGAATTGATAACACGGGTCCGAAAATTTCTTCCTGAGCAATGCGATTGCTTTGCGCCACGTTACTAAAAATAGTTGGCCTGCACCAAAATCCTTTGGATGGTAAGGCGCAACTGCTCTCATACATTTCAGCACCTTCTTTTTTACCGATTGCAATATATTTCTGAATAATATTTAATTGCTCTCTTGAATTGATAGCACCAATGTCCGTATTCTTATCCATCGGGTCGCCAACAATTAATGATTGCATACGATCCCGCAATTTTCGTATCACTTCTTTCGCCACCGATTCCTGCACATACAATCTGGAACCGGCACAACATACATGGCCCTGGTTAAAAAAGATTGCATTCACTACACCTTCCACCGCCTGGTCGATTGGTGCATCTTCAAAAATGATATTGGCAGCTTTACCACCCAGTTCTAATGTTGCTTTTTTATTTGTACCCGCAATAGCCCGTTGAATTATTTTACCCACATTGGTAGAACCTGTGAATGCAATTTTATTTACATCCGCATGATTAACGATAGCAGCACCCGTATCACCAGCACCTGTAATTATATTCACTACACCAGGAGGCAAGTCAGCTTCTTGTATTATCTCTGCCAACTTTAATGTAGTTAATGGAGTTGTTTCAGCAGGTTTTAATACAACCGTATTCCCTGTAGCTAATGCCGGTGCAATTTTCCAGGCTGCCATGAGTAATGGAAAATTCCACGGAGTAATTTGCCCGGCTACACCTAATGGTTCTGTTCTTTTATTTGGAAATGCATATTCCAATTTGTCTGCCCAGCCTGCATAATAAAATAAATGATTGGCTGCAGTAGGCACATCAAAATCACGGCTTTCTTTAATGGGTTTACCACCATCGAGTGTTTCAACGATTGCCAACTCTCTTGCTTTCTCCTGCATAATGCGGGCAACGCGGAAAATATATTTTGCTCTTTCTTTCGCCGGCATTTTCTTCCACACTTTATCATATGCGTTTCTTGCCGCCTTCACTGCTTTGTCAACATCGGCCGCATTGGCATCGGCGACTTCACTCAGCTTTTCTTCATTGGCCGGATTGATAGTATCAAAATATTTCTTGCTCGATGGTTTTTGCCATTCGCCGTTAATAAACAAATCATATTGCTGATTGATCGTTGCTGCACTTTTACTTTCCGGTGCAGGGGCATAGCTCCAACTGGTATCAAATTTTAGTTTGATTGTGTTGCTTTTCGTTGCTGCTTTCTTTTTTGCAATTGCTTTCGCCATGTATTTTTTTTATTTATGTTACCAGCTTCAGTTCGCTGAGCATCTTCGTTGCGTCGCACTCTTCGGGGTTCTGTTTGCTATTGAGCTTTTATTTCTAAAATTTCACCGAATCCAATAGTTGTGGCTGCTTCATTAATAAACCACTTTTGCCCGACTTTAATATACTTTTCAATTTCAGGTACTTTTAAAAATCTAACTATTACTTCTTTTGTATCACCTGGTTCTATTAGTTCTTGACCTTTAAATTGTATATCACCAATGTATGTTCTAAGATTGTTGGAATGAACGGGAAGTTCAAAAACATGATTAGGCCTATATCCATTACAAAAGCCTGTCTCCCGTCCACCTTCTTCAGTAGTTTTTATTGAAATCTTTGCTAGTACAATAATTAAATCTGAAGTACTCATAATCGTTTCAAAGTTGAAAATTTATTTGGTCGCCTACCATCAACCCACCCCATTTTCCTACAGCATTTTGTTTCTCTCAATTCACCCCTCCAAGGAGGGGAAGTGTACTAAAGGACAACGTTGCTATTTCTTTCAATTTTCGTGAAACTCCATCCCCTCTTTGGAGGGGGCGCAGTCATTAGTCATAAAATCCTCTTCGAAAGGGGTGGGTTTAATCCACCGAAAAATAATTTGCACTCTGATATTGCCCTGTTTTTAATTTCACCAATTGCATTAGCACATCATTGGCCAAACTACTGGCACCAAAACGGAACCATTCATTATTCAGCCAATCTTCACCCAACACTTCTTTCACCATCACTAAATAATGCAAAGCCAGTTTTGATTTGGAAATACCACCAGCAGGTTTCATTCCAATCATCTTTCCTGTTTTGTAATAAAAATCTCTGATTGCTTCCAGCATTACTAATGTTACTGGCATGGTAGCGGCAGGAGCAATTTTCCCCGTTGATGTTTTTATAAAGTCTGCACCAGCATGCATGGCAATATCACTTGCACGACGAACTTTATCAAACGTTCCCAGTTCGCCAGTTTCTAAAATCACTTTTAATCTTGCTTCGCCACAGGCTTCTTTAATAGCTGCTATCTCATCAAACACAAAATTGTATTCACCTGCATGAAACTTACCACGACTAATAACCATGTCCACTTCATCTGCACCTTCATTCACAGCGTATTTTGTATCTCTTATTTTAATGTCCTTTGGTGCTTGTCCACTTGGGAAGGCCGTAGCAACAGATGCTACTTTTATTCCGGAATCGCCTAATGCTTTCTTTGCCACTTTTACCATGGTTGGATAAACACATATCGCAGCTACGGTCGGAATATCAGCCAACGCATCATGCGGATGCATCGCTTTATAACAAAGCTGTTTTACTTTTCCATCAGTGTCTTTGCCTTCCAGCGTAGTAAGGTCGATCATATTCAGCACCAGCTTCAGCCCATTTTCTTTCGATTCATTTTTAATGCTGCGTTTTGTAAACCGGGAAGCTCTTTCTTCTACACCTACCTGGTCAATCCGGGGCGACAAGGAAAAGTCATGCATCAATGGTGAGGATTTGGCAATCGCCATATATCAAAATATTTGGATTTCAAAGGTAATCAAATCTTTGAGGTAAAAGGCGGGTAGCTGCCGGCATGGAAAACCCTTGTACCACAAACTTTTATAATACGATTACCCCTTATAAAGTGCTCGTTTTAATTTGCTGTAATTGATTTACATTCGGAGTTCTGATTCAGCGCAAGGTTCTGTGATAAAAATCATCTAATAAAAAAACTTACAGCAATGAGAAAAACCCGGTTACTAGAAAAACTGGCGTTACTAACTGTTCTGTTGATGGGAACAGCACAAGTAATGGCACAGGCTACATTTCCCGAGAATGGGATTGCCGATCCAAGGCACGGACATTATGCTTTCACAAATGCTACGATTGTAAAAGATGCAAACAACACTATCTCCAATGCTACATTGGTAATCAAAGATGGAAAAATCGTTGCAGTTGGCACCGGACTTTCGGTTCCTTCCGGTGCAGTAGAAGTAGATTGCAAAGGCAAATACATCTATCCGTCGTTTATTGACATTTACACAGATTATGGAACACCAGCTCGTCCGCAACAACAAGGCGGCGGCGGATTCAATTTTTTTGCTCAACCTCAATTAGAAACCAATATAAAAGGTCCCTATGGCTGGAACCAGGCCATTAAATCTGATGTGGACGTTTTTAAAGTGTTTGGAGTAAACGATGCTGCGGCAAAACCAATGCGGGAAGCTGGTTTTGGTACAGTGCTTACCCATGTTAAAGATGGTGTAGCAAGAGGAACCGGTGCAGTTGTAACATTAGCCAACGAAAAAGAGAATCTAACTATCATAAAAGAAAAAGCTTCGGCCCATTACTCATTTAGTAAAGGAACATCCACGCAGTCATATCCCACTTCTAAAATGGGTTATATCTCGTTGATTCGCCAGACATTTTTAGATGCGGCCTGGTATAAAAACAAACCTTATGAAGAAGGTTTTAATTTAAGCTTACAATCATGGAGCGATAACCAGGGTCTTCCGCAAATTTTTGAGGCCAATGATAAGTGGGATAATTTAAGAGCAGATAGAATAGGTGATGAGTTCGGTGTTCAATACATTATCAAAGCAGGGCAAAACGAGTATCAGCGTATTAGTGATATGAAGGCAACTAATGCCACCTTTATTCTCCCCTTAAACTTTCCGCAAGGGCAAGATGTGGAAGATCCTAATGATGCCAAGTTTGTGGCTTTACAAGATATGAAACATTGGGAGCTGGCACCCACTAACCCGGCAGCTTTTGAAAAAGCAGGTATTCCATTTTGTCTTACTACTGCAGATTTAAGAAATGTAAATACCTTCTGGGCAAGCCTTCGTAAAGCGATGGAATATGGATTAAGCGAAGCAAAAGCTATGGAAGCTCTTACAAAAACCCCTGCAACAATATTGGGTGTGTATGATAAAGTTGGAAGTCTCGAAGCAGGTAAACTGGCTAATTTCTTAATTACTAACGGACCTGTTTTCAACGAGAAAACAAATATCCTTTACAACTATGTGCAGGGTATCAAATACAATGTAAAAGACGATTCAAATATTGCGGGCACTTATAATCTTAGTATCACAACACCAACTGGGGTTGAAAATTATACACTGGATGTAAAAAGCAGCAGCTCTGTTGGCATGTTTGGGAAAGACACCATGAATACTAAATTTAGTTTTGATGGTAAGCAAGTAAAATTGAGCTATGCGCCAATGGTAAGGAGACAAAGACCTCCCGGCGGACCGGGTGGCGGCGATCCAACACAAGCAAGGCCAGGTGGATTTGGTGGAGGACAACCACCGGCATTACCGGCTACTGCTACAAGATTAGGTGGTATCAGCAATGGTACAGAATGGAATGGTACTGGCCTTGATTCTGCGGGCAATCAACTTACCTGGACAGCAGTATTTGTAAAAGCTGCGGATGTAAAAATGGATAGCACTAAGAAAAAAGATATTCCTGTTGTGGGAAAAGTAAGTTATCCTTTTCTTCCCTTCGGTAATAGTCAGGATGAAATACCTAAGCAAGAAACCATGTTGATCAAAAATGCAACGGTATGGACAAGTGAAGGCGAAGGCGTATTGCAGAATACCGATATATTATTAAAGAATGGAAAAATTGCAGCTATTGGTAAAAATCTGAACGAACCAGGCGCTAAAGTAATTGATGGTACGGGTAAGCATGTTTCCCCCGGTATTATTGATGAGCATTCACATATTGCAGCTGCTTCTATTAATGAAGGGGCACAATCAGTAACAGCTGAAGTAAGAATTGCAGATAACCTGAATCCAGATGATATTAATATCTATCGTCAGTTAAGCGGTGGTGTCACTTCTTCTCATATCCTTCATGGTTCTGCCAACGTAATTGGCGGGCAAACACAGCTGATCAAACTACGCTGGGGTGCCAATGCAGAAGATCTGAAATTCAAAAACTGGGCAGGACAAATAAAATTTGCATTGGGAGAGAATGTAAAACGTTCTTCCTCTACGCAAGGCAATAATCGTTATCCAGATACAAGAATGGGTGTAGAGCAAGTATTAACGGATGCATTTACCCGTGCAAAGGACTACAAGAAAAATTGGGATAACTATAATACAGAAAAAGATAAGTTAGTAAAAGCAAAAAAACCATTATCGGGTTTGAATGCTCCACGTCGTGACCTTGAGTTAGAAGCATTAGTGGAGATTTTGGAAAAGAAAAGATTTATCACTTGTCATT